>JAYUOR010000379.1:0-9989 GCA_043760765.1 Planctomycetota bacterium
CGGTGATCGACGTTGATATGCATGATCCGTCGCTCGGGCTGAGCTGGGCTGGAGGTAGCGGGAAGGCCCCAGGAGCCAAGGCTCCGGCGGGCCGAAGGATTCTCGCCGGGGCCGCTCGCGGCGCAAGGAATTTCGCCGCGCGACTGCTAGACTCGGGCCTGCATGTTCTGGAACCGCAAGAAGGAGCCGCCGACGAAAGCCCCCCAACCGCCTGCCCTGGCCGGGCAAGGAACGCTTGGAACTGGGGCCGTTCGCTCGCCTGGCACCCCGGGTGGCGTCGCCCATTCGAATCCGCCGTCGACCGTTCAGTTCCTGACCGGCGATCCAGACCTCGACCGCCGTTCCGTCGAAGTCCTGCTCGAGGCCATCGCCAGACTCTCGGAGGCCCGCAACCTCGATGAATTGCTGATCGACATCGTGGACCATTCGATCGAGATCGCCGGCGCGGAGCGCGGGCTCTTGATCCTGGCCGACGAGAGTGCCGGGAATTCAACGCGCGGCGAGGCCGGTCTGTCGCTGCGCGTCGCGCGTTCGAAGGGCAAGCAGACGATCAAGGACGACAAGCGCTTCTCGACCACCATCGTCAAGCGCGTGCTCGAGCACGGCCAGCCGGTCAAGGCCACGGTGCAGAGCGATTCCGATGCGCTGGAACTGGGCCGCTCGGTCTTCGATCTCAAGTTGCGGGCTGTGATGTGCGTGCCACTGTCGGCTCCGACCAATCAGGGCGGCGGCGACGAGCGCGCGGCGCGCGGCGCGCTGTACGTCGATTCAAAGGCCGCCACGCGGGAGTTCTCCGCGCGCGACCTGTCCTTGTTCGCCGCTCTCTCGCAACACATCTCGATCGCGCTCGAGAACGCGCGCTTGCATCTGCACAGCATCGAGTAGACACGCCTGGAGCATTCGCTCGAACTCGCCAGCGCGATCCAGAGCGGCATGATGCCGCCAATTCCGCGCGACGTCACTTCGCTCGAAGTGCACGGCTGGTACCGGCCGGCCGAACGCACCTCGGGGGACTTCTTCGATTTCGTCAAGACCCGCGACCAGCGTCTCGCTGTGATCGTCGGAGACGTCACCGGCCACGGCATGGGACCGGCGCTGATCACCGCGGCCACGCAGGCGAGTCTGCGTTCGTTCCTGCGCGTGGTGCCCGATGTCGGCACCGCGGTGACGATGCTCAACCAGGATCTCTCGGAGCGCGTGGATCCGGGCATGTTCGTCACGCTGCTGGTCTGTGCGATTCGCGGAGATGGCGACTGCGAGATCCTCAACGCGGGCCATCACGCGCCGCTCTTGTGGCGCAAGTCCAGTGGCTTGATCGAGAGCGTCGAGTGCTCCGGCGTTGCGCTCGGAATCGTGCCCGACGGAACCTTCGTTTCCGACGGCCATTTGAAACTCGAAACCGGCGATCTCTTGCTGGCGTTCACCGACGGCTTGGTCGAGGCGCCGTCGAAGGACGATCACGAGGCGTTGTACGGCGAGGAGCGTTTGCGCGCTTCGTTCGCGGAGTTGTGCGCCGAAGGCGCGAGCACCGAAATCATCGCCAAGAAACTGGCCGAGTCCGCGTTGTCCTTCTCGGGCGGCGCGCACGACGACGACATTACACTCGTGGTGTTGCGCCGGACGTGACGCGCGGCGACCTGATCGTCCGCCGCGCGCGCAGCTATCCGCCGGGCGCCACTTCGCGTCCGATCGAAATCGAGATCCGGGCCGGTCGCATCCTGCGCGTCGCCGAACGAATCGAAGACGCGCATGCTTCCACGCCGCAACTCGACGCCGGCGGCTTGTGCGCGATTCCGGGTCTGATCGACATCCACGTGCATTTCCGCGAGCCGGGCCTGGAGCACAAAGAAGGCTGGGATCGCGGCAGCGCGGGCGCGTTGCACGGCGGCGTCACCAGCGTCGTCGAGGTCCAGAACAATCCACCGTTGTCGGTCTCGCGGCTCGCGCTCGAGCAGCGCATCGCCACCGTGCGCAAGAGTTCGCGCGTCGACTTCGGCTGTCTCGCCAATCTGCTCGAGGACTCGTTGCCGGAACTTGAGGCGCTGGCGCCGCTGACACCCGCCTTCAAGTGTTTCCTCGGCGGTTCGACCGGCCTGGGCGGTCAGACCGATCCGCAGACGATCCGGGCCTTGTTCACCGCAGCCGCGCGCGCCGGCCGTCCGATCGTGGCGCATTGCGAACAGGAAGAATTGCTGCAGGCGGGCAAGCTCGCCTATCCACAGGCCAGTGTGCGCGAGCACCATCTGGTGCGTTCGCACGCGGCGGAAACGGAATCGATCCGCCAGAGCATCGAACTCGTGCGCGAGTGCGGAGTCGAGTTGCACGTCTTTCATCTTTCGAGCGCCGGCGGCGTCGAACTCGTGCGCGCCGCGCGCCGCGAAGGTCTGCCGGTCAGTGCGAGCAGCGGTCCGAACTATCTTTTTCTGACCTGCGAGGACGCCGAGCGCCTCGGCAACCTGCTCAAGGTCAATCCGTCGATCAAGACCTGGGCCGACCGCGCGAGTCTGCGCGCCGCGCTCAGCGACGGTACGCTCTGCGCGATCGCCACCGATCACGCGCCGCATCCGCTGGCGGAAAAACTGCGCACCTACGCGCATGCTCCCTCGGGTATGCCTTCGGTCGATCTGTTGTGGCCGTTGACCTTCGAACTGGTGCGCCAAAATGTGCTCGCAGCGGAGCGCGCGCTCGAACTGGTCACGACCGGGCCCGCGCGCGCGCTGCACATTGAAGGCAAGGGCCAACTGGCGCCGGGTTTCGATGGCGACGTGGTGCTGTTCGATCCTGATGAAAAGCGCCGCGTTCAGGGCGCGGATCTGCCCTCGCGCAGCCGCTGGTCGGCCTTCGAAGGTCTCGAACTGGCCGGATTCCCGCGCCACGTCGTGCGACGCGGCGAACGGGTCTTCGGCGACGGCCGCGCGCTCGAGAGCGGTGGCGGTGAACCGTTGAGGTTCGGGCCCGTTGCGCCCGTGCGCCGCTGAGCCCGGTAGCCGCGCTCGCCATGGATTCAAGCCATCCTCCGCAAGCGCGAGTCAGCTTCGAGCGCGGGTTGGGCGCGCGCGTGGCCCGCTTCGCCGCCAATGAAGCTGCCCTGCGCCGCACGCCGCGCGAGGAGTTTTCGAGTTCGGCCTCGCGGGCTGGCCACGGCAGCGGAGAGTTCTCCGGCCGGCGGCGCTACTCGCCCGGCGATGACCTGCGCGCCTTCGACTGGGAAGCCTATGCGCGCGGAGCAGGCGAACTAGTGCGCATCCGCAGTCGCGAGAGCTCTGAGCGCTGGAACGTGCTGCTCGACAGCAGTGTCTCGATGGCGATCGGAAGTCCGGCCAAGATTCAGCTCGCCGCGGAGCTTGCGCTGGCCATCTGCGCCGTGGGATTGGAGTGGGGCAGCGAAGTGAGCCTGGCGACGCAGCGCGGGATTTGCGTGCTGCGCTCGAAGCGCGATCTCGCGCGCGCGCTTCTCGAACTCGCGGGCCAGGAGTGCGCGGGCTCCGGCGGTTTCGCGCCATGGTTCGCGCATCCAGCGCTCGCGCGGGCACAGCGCTGGATCGCGGTCGGCGACCTGTTCGACGTCGATCCGACGATCGTTGCGCGGCTCGCCGTGCGCCGACAGCGCCTGGACGCGTTCGCCGTGCTCGCGCAAGTAGAGCTGGCTCCGCAGGCCGCCGGCGCGACGGGCGCGAGCGTGGAATGGTGCGATCCGGAGAGTGCAGCGAAGCTCGCTCTGACGCTTGGCGAGCAGAACCTGGCCGGCTATGCCGCGGCGCTTTCCGAGCACTTGCAGCACTGGCGTACCGCTCTCCAGCGCGCACGCGGTGAACTCGTGGTGGCGCAAGCCGGCCAGCCCTTCGAGCCGCACGTGCGACGCTGGATCGCAGGCTCGATGTCATGAACGGCTGGTCGTTCGCACAGCCGCTGGCGCTGCTTGCGTTGCTGGCCGTGCCGCTCTTGTGGTGGCGCGCGCGCACGGCGGGCCGCGGCGAGCCGCAATGGACCGCTGCACTGGCTCTCTGGCGGCGAGTGGCGCAGGAGGCCGTGCCACTGGATGCGCGCGATCGCCGCGGCCTACCGCTGTACGTGCTTGCCGCCTTGCTGGCCGCCGTTTTCGGTACGCTCGCGCTCGCGGGCCCGCAGCGCCGCGGCGAACGCGCGGGAGCTTTGCGCTGGACACTGGTCCTCGATCGCTCGGCCTCGATGTTCCTGCCACTGCAGAGTGGCTCGAACACGCCGACGCGCATCGAACGCGCGGTCGAGCTGGCCGTGGCCGTTTGCGAACGCGACGGTCTTGCTGCCGAAGCCCGCGAGTGGTCCACTTGGGCTTTCGATGGCGTGCACGTCGCGCGCGGTGAACGGCCTCCGCAAGCTTGGCTGGTTCCCGACTGGGGGCCGGGAGGCTCGCTGTCCTGGACGCAACTCGACCAACCCGATCACGTCTGGGTCAGCGATTGCGAGCCGGAGTTCACACCGCTCGCGGCCGGGCGCATCCACTGCGGAGCCTCCGCGGTCGCTGGAGTCGTGGCCGACCTAGGGCCGCGCTGCCTCTTTTGGGACGGTCAGGAAGTCTCCGAGCAGGACTGGTTCGCCCCGCGCGCAGGTCTATGCATCGAGGCCGGAGTTCCTGAGGATCTGGCGAGCCTGGCGCGCCTGTGGGCGGCCGAACGCGCGCTCGCGGTCGTGGACGAATCAGGAGCCGCTTGTCTGCGCCTGACACGCGCGGATTCGCCGGCGGTCGAGCAGCCCATCGCCGGCAAATTGGTCGCGGATCGGTGGTCCGTTCCGGCGAGTGTCCGCGGTGCGCTGGCAGACGGACGATTCTCCGACTGGGCGGAATTCGAGGATGGCCAGGGCCGCCGCTCCCCGGCCGTGCAGTGGCGGCCCGGCGAAGTCCGCACTTGCGTCACGGCGCTGAGCGTTGAGCAGGCCGATCCGGCCGTCTTCGCGCTGGCCTGGGTCGCGCTCTTCGACGCCGCCCGCCTGCCCGTCCCCGGCGTCGTCGCCGTGGCGGAACGCGCCAGGACGGGGCCCCCGCGCAGCGACCCACCCAAGGCAGCGGGGCAGGCTTCGAAGGCGCATGTGCAAAGTCTTGCACCGTTCCTCGCCGGCCTAGCCAGCGCGCTTGCGCTCGCGGCATTGGCCCTGGCGCGCACGCAGGGAGGCCGCCGGTGGAATCTCCTACTTTAATCCAGAGCGCAGGTGCGCTCTTCCGGCGGAGTCGGCTTGGGCTAGACTTCGATGGCCATGAGATTCCGACCGATGTCGAGCCTGCGCTGGGCTTTCGCTGTGTTCCTGTGCCTTGGGCTCCTCGGCCTAGGCGGCTGCTCGAGCCGCTACCACCCTCAGCACGCCAGCGACATCGCCGGTGGTCATATCGGACATGGGCCCGTCGGCAAGGGCGCCAAGAAGCGCGGGGGGCTCGCGCAGAGCGCTGACCTCGGTGCTCTGTCCGCCGGCACGGGCAAGTCGAGTGATCCTTTCGGTGGGCTGGGTGAGACCAAGCGCGGCAGATCCGGGACGGCCAAGAGTTCGGGTTCCCGCGCAGGAGTCGCAGCGCGCGCGCCGCGGCCGAAGTCGGATCCGAGCCTGTTCGATACCGGCGAGCGCGCACCTCGCAAGCGCGCCAGCGACCCGTTCAACGATCTGTAGCCAGGTCCCGCGCAGCGACCGTTGGCCTGCGCGTCAGGCGGCAGATGCGGACTTGGTCGCCGACGATCGCGCTGTCGCGAGACACGCTCGGAACTTCGAGCTGCAGGCCGAACGCAAGCGCCAGCGGCCCCAGGACTTCGAGTTCCTCGTCACTGCTGCACAGCGTGCACGGCGAGGCCGCTCGTTGGAGCAGCCCGCGGCAGAGTTCGTTCGCGCGGCGCCGATCGTCGCTCAGCGATCCGCGTCCGGTGGCGAGGTCGCTGCCGGCGCGCTGGTACAGCTCATCGTGCAGTGCGGGAAAGGCATCGGGGTCGGTCAGCACGCTGACCATCCACAGGTGATCGCAGCTGGCCTTGTCCACGCGATCGAGCGAATCGAAGCTCGGCACGGGCAGGCCCACGCCAAGTTTCGCGCCGACCACGTTCAGAGCGCGCGCGAGCTCGCTCGACTCTTCGCCGGCGAGGTTGATCCAGATCACTTCGCGTCCGAGCACCAGGTGCTCGACGAGCATCGGCGCGAGTTCGGCGACGGCGGCGCCGAGGTACAGGCTGCGGCGCGGTCCATCCGCAGCGAACCGACCTGCAAGTTCGTCGGCGAGCCGCAGGCCCGTGTCGAGCACGCGCTCGCGCAGCGCCGCGTCGAAGAACTCGCTCGCGTCGCCTTCGCAATACGCGCGGCCCAATAGTTCCCAGTCGAGTTCGAGTTCGAGCGCCGCGTGCACCGCGCCGAAGAGTTGGACTGCTGCGCTCATGGGCTGGAGCTCAACTCTCCGACTCGGAAACCTCGCCGTAGAGCCTGGTGAAGATCGTAGTGGCGAGCAGTCCGACGGCCACCGCGAACCACAACGTGCACAAGCGCGTCAGCAGCACTGCGGCCGTCGCCTGGCTCTGGGCGACATCCCGCGCCAGGCCACCCAAGGAATAGTGTTTGCGCAGGATCGTGCCGATCGACCACTCGGTCATGCCCAATCCGCCGGGGAAAATGATCAAGACCGCGCCGGCAACCGCGCCGAGCGCATAGGCGAAGACCGCGGCGAGGAACGAGATCTGCGCCTCGCCGCCGAGTGCGTTGGCGATCAGCCAGAAGCCCGTGCACTCCAGCCCCCAGCCGATCACGGAGATCAGCGTGGGCAAGACGATCTCGCGCGGTGCGAGCAGGGTGCGCGTCGACTCGAACGAGACTTCAACGCGTTCGGAGAGCCGCCACAGATAGGGCGTGTTCTTCAGCACGCGCGCGATGGTGCGCGCGACTCTGCGGCTTCCGGCGAGCGCGAGACCGAGGCCGCTGAGCGCCAGGGTCAGCCAGAAGACCCATTGATACTCCGGATAACTGGCGATGCCGCCCAGCGCGATCAGGATCAGATAGGCGAGCAGGTCGGTGAAGCGTTCGGCGATGACGATCGGCGCGCTGATGTGGATCGGCGTGCCGACCAAGCGCTTCAGCAGCCACGACTTGAACACCTCGCCGAGTTTGCCGGGAGTGACCGAGAGCGCGAAGCCCGACAGATACACCAACCAGGACGCGCGTCGCTCGATCTTGATGCCGAGCAGATCCAGGTAGCGCTGCCACTTCCAGAAACGGATCGCATAGTTCCCCAGCGACAGCGCGCAGGCAGCCGGCAGCACCCACAGCGGAAGTTTGCGCACGGCCTGCGCGACCTTGCCCGCGTCGGCCCACAGCACGATGCCGAGGTAGACGAGCACTCCGAGCAGTACTCCGCCGAACAGTCGCCGGCTGAATTTCTTGGGCAGGGCCACGGGGAAAGTTGGGGATGCGTCGGGGCTCAGGCCGGGCGGCGTTCGCTCGGCCGGGACAACCAGGCGAAGACGGCAGCGTGCGCGAGCGCGACGAGCGCGAGTGCAGCCCACGGTCCCAAACCGAACAAGCCGGCCCCCAGAAATCCGAACAGCAACACGCTGACCAGGGTGAGCAAGGCATACGGCGATTGGGTCCGCAGGTGATTAGCATGGTCCGCGCCGGCTCCGATCGACGCCGACAGGCTCGAGTACGAGAGTGGGGAAAGCAGCGCTCCGGCCAAGCTGCCCTCGAGCACCGCGGCCAGCGACATCGCGGCCAGCGCGGCAGGACCGGCAGCAAAATTGGATCCGGTCGCGGCGGCCAATCCACCGGCCAGTGGCACGATCAGAGCCAGGGCGACCCATGTCGATCCGAAGCAGAAGCTCGCGCCCGCGCTCAAGGCGAAGAGCAGCGCCGGCAGCGTCTGCGGCGCTACTCGCTCGCCCAACGCCGCGGCCAGGACTTCGCCGGCGCCCAATTTGGAGCTGACGAATCCCAGGGCCCAGGCGCCAAAGATCAGGAGGCCGGGACGCAGCGAAGCGCGCAGGCCGCGCAGCAGCGCGGACGGCACACCGCGTTCAGCCCCCGCGACCGAGGACAGCGCCAGTGCAACGAGCAGCGCCGCCAGCGCAGCGATCATCGAAGCGTCTGGACGGGCGGTCGCCTCGGCGAGCAATAGCCATGACGCGCGGGATCCGAAATGGAAATCGCCGCTGAAGACGCCGCTGTCGCGCAGGCCTTGAGCCGCGAGCGCCAAGCTGAAAACGGCAAACGGCGCGAGTGCTCGCCAAGCCTGCAGGGCGCTGCGTGGATCGGGCTCGGGTGCCATGAACACCAAGCGTGCGCCTCGCGCGTTCGCACCGAGTCCCTCGCGCGCGCGCCGCTCGGCCGCGAGCATGGATCCGAAATCGCGTCCGCTCCAGAGGACCAGCGGACCGAAGGCCAGCGTCAGCCAGCAGAAGCTGCGCCACGGCAAAGTCTCGAGCCACAATTGGCCGGGATGCTGTGAAAATCCAGACTGCGTCGCGGCCAGATCGAAGGCATAGCCTGACCAGGGCGAGAGCGCGCACAGTCCGAGGATCGCGCTGCCGGTCGTGTCGAGCAGCCAGGCGAATTTTTCCGCGGAGACACGCGCGCGAATCGCTGTCGTGCGCAGCATCCAGCCGAGCGCTACGTTTTTCCCCGGCGCTTCGAAGCCGGCGCAGACCGCGCAGATCCAGGTCACGAGCTGCGCACGTCTCGCGTTGCTAGCGCGCTCCGAAAGCCAGGCGCTCCAACCGCCGAGCCCGCCGTTGCGCGCCGTGATCGCCCAGGTGGCCAAGAGCGCCATCATCGTCGCCATCGGCTTCCAGTCGGACGTCCTGCTCAATTCTTCGAACAGGATCTGAGCCAGCCGCCTCGGAAATCCGTACCAGGCTTGCGGCGCCGTGGCCGGGTCGGCGGCGAACACCAGGATCGTTCCCAGACTCAATCCGACGAACAACGCGAGCAGCGGCCGGCGCCAGAGGATCATCAGCGCGATCGCCGCCAACGCAGGCAGCAGCGCGCGCCGATCGCTCGGGGGTGCGGGGATCGAGGCACCGATTTCGGCGCCGGGAGGCCGCTGAAGACGCGCGCTCAGTTGGCCGTCGTGCAGGCTCAGCAGGATGTTCGTCCCGCCGACGACGGGAGTGGCCGCGCCCAGGATCTCCAACGCCTGGCCCCGCTCGAGCGCCGCCTGACGCAGGGCCGCGATGACTGCGTGCCGCGCGCGCGCGTGAATCGTCAGGTCTTCGATGCCCAGACCCGGAACCGCGAAGCGCACGCCGCCCAGGGCCAACTGCCTGGGCCCGCCATCCGAGGGCAGCGCTGCATGGGCTGTCACGGGCTCGAGCAGTTCGTCAGCGAGCGAACGCTTTTCGCCCTCGATCGGGGAACGCAGCAGTACACCGATGCGTTGAACGGCAACCTCCGCCGAGTCGCTCGCGGGGAGCGCGAGCCACAGGACGGCCAGCGCGAGCACCGCGAGCCAGGCAAACGGACGCATCAGGGGCAGTCCATCGTCAGCATCTCGGTATTTGCATGAGCGGCGTATGGTAGGGCTCGCGGCGCGTTGGAAAAGTCCCGAGTCGGACAGAGGGTGCTCCGACGCTCTCGGCGAAGTGGGGCCGTTTCACACCGCACTTCGAGCGACCCCAGGGATGAAACCCCGGCCTCCCATACGGTGCCAGGCACCCGGCAGGCAGAGTACGGCCTGCGGGGTGCCGGCACCGGCCGCGAGGCCCGTGCGCGCCCCCTTGTGAGGAGGGGGGCGATGGCGCGGCCCAAAGCGCGGGATGCTACTCTCCGCGCCCCGTGGCGACGCCGTACTCCCTTGCTCTCAACCTTCAGGCCGAGCCCCAAAGCTGGTCCTGGCTCGTGCTGGCGCTGCTGGGCGCCTGCGCCGTGGCTCTGTGGGTCGTGGTGGCGCGTCTGGGAGAAATCGAGCGTCGGCTTGCCGGCCTAGCTCGCAACGAGGAGTCCTCAGGCGCCGCGATGGCGTCGAACTCAGCGCGGGACGGCCTCGACCTGCGTCG
>JAYUOR010000380.1:0-3772 GCA_043760765.1 Planctomycetota bacterium
CTGGACATCGCCCGCGACGAAGTTGAGAACTGCGGCTGGGCCTGGGGCTCGGCTTTTGGCGATCTCGATCTCGACGGACACCAGGATCTGTTCGTGGTCAACGGATTCATTTCCGCTAGCAAGGAGCGCGACTATTGGTACGACCTTGGCAAGATCGCGGGCGGGCAGAAGGGCGTCTTCCAGGACGCGCTCAACTGGCCGAAGTTCGAGGACAAGAGCCTTTCCGGCTACGAACGTTCGCGCGTGCTGGTCTGGATCGACGGACGGTTGCGCGACCGGGCGCAAGCCGTCGGCGTGACCGATCTGCTCGACGGACGCGCGGTCGTGCTGGCGGATTTTTCCAATCGCGGCGTGCTCGACGCGCTGGTCGCCAATCAATGCCAGCCGCTGCTCTATTATCGCAACGAAGTGCCGGCCGGACGGCACTGGATCCAGTTCCAACTCATCGGCACGCGCTCGAACACGAGCGCGATCGGGGCGACAGTCCGCGTGAGCTTCGCGGGCGGCGAGCAGTTGCAGGTGGTCAGCGGCGGCAGCGGCATGTCGAGCCAGAACGACCGGCGCCTGCTCTTCGGCCTGGGCTCGGACGCACATCCGAAATCGGCGCGCGTGACCTGGCCCTCGGGGCTGCAGCAGGAAATTCCGACGCTTTCCGTCGATCGCTTGAATCGGATCGTCGAGCCATGACGAACAGCCTCACGCTAGCCACCCCCAGCGCCTCCCAATGACGAGTCCCGCGAGTCCGACGCTTGCGAAGGTCCCGACCGAACCTCTGTTCGGCCGCTTCCTTCAGCGTTTGGACCCGCCCTGGATGATCTCGATCCTGATCACGCTGATCCTCGTGATCGGCGAGTGGCGCTTCCAGATCATCGGCGGCTATGAACGGCTCGCGCTGGCCCTTGGACTCACGGTGGCCTTTGAATGCGTGCTGGGCTACGTGGTGCGCGGTCGCATTCCGCGCGTGCAGAGTGCCTACGTCTCAGGCATCAGCGCCACGCTGCTGACCAAGCCTGGCTCCGGCGTGCTCTGGCCGGTCGCGTTTGTCGCCATGCTCGCGATCGCCTCGAAGTACGCGCTGACGTATCGCGGCCGTCACCTGTGGAACCCGACCAACTTCGGGATCTGCGCAATGCTGCTGATCGCACCGCAGTCGATGTCGGTCCTCGGCTCCGACTTCGGCAATGCGCTGGGGACCAATCTCCTGATTTGGGCGGTCGGTCTGGTGATCGCGTATCGCGCGAAGATCCTGCACGTGACGCTGACCTACCTGATCGCGTTTGTGATCTTCGCACTGCTGCGCAGTTCGATCACGGGAGTGCCGCCGCTGATCGAAATTGCCCCGATCACCGGGCCGATGTATCAGCTTTTCCTGTTTTTCATGGTCACCGATCCGCGCACGACCGTCAGCTCGCGCCGCGGCCGCATCGTGGTGACGGTCCTGGTCGCCGCCGTCGAATGCGCGATCCGCCTGGGCAACGACCTCGGCCTCCCCGCGGTCGCGATCTTCCAGCCGGCGCCTTCGATGTACGCCCTGACGATCGTGGGACCGGCCGCGATGTTCATGGATCTTTGGCGCACGGGGCGGCAGAGCGCGGCGGATCCGGTAAGCTCTAGATAGGAGATTCACATCATGATCAGTTGCTTCGCCCTCGCCTTGTGCGCCCTGTCCGGTTCTGCTCCTACCGGAGAAGTTTCCCCGCGGCATCAGCCCAAGGAGCCGATCGCGACCTCCGCCGGCCTGATCAATCCCGAGCGACTGCTGATCCAGCTGCGACCGGGCGCGAGTCCCGCGGCGATCGAACGCAGTCACCTGCGCGCCGGCGGACGCGTGCTGCGCGACATGCCGCAGATCGGCTGGCAAGTGGTCGAGGTCGATGCCCGCCGCCTCTTCGAAGTGCGCGAGGCCTATCTGCGCGAGCCCGCGATCCTAAGCGCCGACTTCGACCGCGCGAAGAAACTGGCCTACGTGCCCAACGATCCTTACTGGCCGATGTGGCATATGCAGCGCATCAAAGCCGACCAGGCCTGGGACACGCACAAGGGTTCGCCCACGGTGCGCGTCGCGATCATGGACACGGGCCTGACCACGACACACCCGGATCTGGCCGCAAACGTCTGGACCAACCCTGGTGAAATCGCCGGCAACGGCATCGACGACGACGGCAACGGCTACGTCGATGACATCCATGGCTACGACTTCGCCTACGGCGATGGGAACCCCAACGACAACTACGGCCACGGGACTTCGTGCGCAGGATTGGTCGCCGCGATTCAGGACAACGCTATCGGCGTGACTGGAGTTGCGCCGCTGAGCCAGCTCGTCGGAGTCAAGGCCGCACTCGACAGCGGTTATTTCTACGACTCCGCCAACGTGCCGGCGTTGCTCTACATCGCCGACATGGGTTTCCAGGTGGTCTCGATGAGCTTCTATTCCGACGGCGTCACGCCGGCGGAGCGCACGGCGATCGACTACTGCTGGAGTCACGGCGTGCTGCCGGTCGCGGCGGCGGGCAACGACAGCCAATCCCTGCCCTACTATCCGGGCGCCTACCAAAACGTGCTTTCGGTCGCCGCCACGGACACAAGCGCGAGCAACAACAAGGCGGGCTTCTCGAACTACGGCACCTGGGTGCGCGTCGCTTCGCCCGGCGTGAGCCTCTCGACCGTCTCTGGCGCCAGCGGATACACGACCGGTTTCGCCGGCACTTCGGGCGCATGCCCGCAGGTCGCGGGACTGGCCGCATTGCTGTTCTCGGTGCCCGGCGCCACCAACGCAACCGTACGCGCGGCGATCGAGGACACTGCAAGCACGCTCAATCAGGTGCCCTACGGCCAGTACACGAACTACGGTTTCATCGATGCGAAGGCCGCGCTCGATCGCATCCAAGGATTCACGTCGGGTTCCAAGCCCGCGCGCTTCCTGTTCGCCGAGCCTGTCGCGGGCGGATACTTCCACAAGTGGCTGACCACCGCAATCGCCCCGCCTCCGCCGACGTTGTTCCTGCACGGCGTCGGATTCGAAACCCCCAACACGGTGCGCGTGCTACGCAACGGGATCTCGATCCCGATTCTGTCGCGCACGCGCAACATCCTCGAAGTCGAGCCCAACTCCTTGAGCGGCGGCTTCATGGAAATCGAAGTCAACGGCGTCGTGATCGGCAGCTACCAGCACGACTACGACTCGAAGTGGGTCTTCTCCCCCACCGACATCAGCA
Organism: Planctomycetota bacterium; assembly: GCA_043760765.1. GTDB lineage: Bacteria > Planctomycetota > UBA1135 > UBA1135 > JADJQU01. Next base: position 3,216 of record JAYUOR010000380.1, read on the forward strand.
CCCAGGGTGGCGGCAATCCGGTCGTCACGGGCGCCTGGAAAGAACTGTCGCGCGTCGACGGTGCACGCCTGACCTGCAGCACGCGCAGCGGCGGCGAGATCTTCGTGCAGATCGCATTCCGGAAGGTCAACGTGTTGCCGACGAGTCGGCTCGACTTCGACTTCACGCGCAGCTACGACAACGCAACCGTGGGCAGCGAGCGAATCGAGGTCTACGACTGGAGCGTCGCAAGCTATCCCTACGGCAGCTGGAACACGATCTCCACAACGCCGATCACCGGTGCTGGTACCTCTACGCTAACCCCGAGCATCACCACTTCGCCGCAGCACTTCATCGACCCCGAAGGCACGATCTACGTGCAAATCGTCACGACGGGAGTGCCCGCGAACGCACTGCTGAAAGCTGACGCTTTGCGCGTGCGCGTGCAGTAACGCGATTCGCCCGTACGGTGCCAGGCACCCGGTGGGCGAATCGCGTTACTGCACGCGCACGCGCAAAGCGTCAGCTTTCAGCAGTGCGTTCGCGGGCACTCCCGTCGTGACGATTTGCACGTAGAT
>JAYUOR010000381.1:0-3769 GCA_043760765.1 Planctomycetota bacterium
TCCGGCCATCGACTCGTCGGCGAGCATCGCGGCTCCCAGATTGCCCGAACTTGTGACCACCGGGCCGCTCAGACTGTTGGCGGTGGCGCGGACACCTGACCCGATGATCGCGGAGAAGTTCGACGAAAGCGTCGTGCGGAAAATCACGAAGTCGTCCTTGAAGTTGTCGCCGTTCCAGTCGCGATTGTCGGCGAGCTCATCGACGCGGTAGATCGCAAATCCGCCGGCAAGGACGATGCCCGGATTCGCCGCGGAAATGGCAACGCTGTTGGGAAACGCCCCCGGGGAGACGAAATCGAGGTCGTTGGCATTCGAAGGGTCGAAGCTTGCGAAGCCCGGAATGCTGTCTAGCGTGTCGCTGTCAGGGGCGCCTTGATTCAGTGAAGTATTGCCGAGGCCGTTGATGGGCGGCGTCGTCCCGAACACCGACTCCTGCACGGCGACGAGCATGCGGTCCCGCTCCACTCGGTCGGCGAGCCACGAGGCGCCCGTAGGCTGTGTGCCGGTAGGCGACCCGTGGTCGAAGACCCAAGTCGGCGTCGCCGCGTTCGGATCGAGCCAAGCGACCAAATCGTGCGTCTTCAGCGTGTCGCCGTCGTGATCGAAATTGTCGTCGCTCTCGCTGACGACGCAGATGAACTTGCCAGCGAGATCGCTGATGCCACTCGTGCCGCCAGGAATCGAATCCTCGACCGCATTCAGCTGCGTGGAGGTTCCGAACGGCAGGGTGAGTTGGGCGACACGCACCCAGCGCAGAATCTTGTCGAACTTGTCTCCGTCGAAGTTGAGGTCACATCCGGTAGGTCCGTTTTCATCCGCCTCTTGGACCAGCGTTGCGACCGCGTTCGTTGTGCAAAGCACTCGATCGGTTCCGGGGATTCCTGTATTCGTCGGCGCATTGAGGACCGGATTGGCGGACCAAAGGGCGTAGCTCAGCACATGCAGGACATGATCGTTCGTATCCTTGTCGACATAAGTCGGACAACCCGAAGGGACCCAGGCTAGGGTGAAGTCGTCCGCATCGTTCAGTCCAAGCGTGGCAAGCGATTGCGAGCCTTCATCCACAAGAAAACCGACCAGCCAATCGTGGGCGGCGGTGACATGGGCGCGCACGGGCGTCGAATCGTCCTCGAGCGCGAGCCCGACGTTCTGCACCATGCCGGAGATGTCGGTCCCATCCAGCAGCGCGAGCACGAAACCGTCGTCCGTCAGCAAGTCGCCGTTGATGTCGCGACCCTCGGTGACCTCATTCGCGACAAGAAAGATCAGGTTCTCGTCGACGGCGAGGATTTCGGGGAAAAGCGTGTGCGCCGTGTCCGTCTGCAGCACGGTGACCGGCAGCAGTGGCGCGCCAGTCGCAAGGTACGCGAGGCTGGTTTGTCCTGGAGTGACGCCGCTCGTGTCGCCGCGCACGTAGTACAGGCGTCCGCCGGCGACGCCCCATGAGTGCGTCCCGGAATCGATCTCGTCCACGAAGCTCAACGGCGACGTGCTCGAGTAGTGCAGCAGCACGTTGCCGCTGATTCCGTTGGGGGGCACGCTCCAGTCCTTGTTGTCGGTACTTTCAGAGACGATCAGGTAGATCTCGTTGCCTATGATTTTTGCATCGACGGTGTCGACGTTCAGGTCGATCTCCGACTTGGTGGTCATGTCCACGACCACGGCACAGTCGTCGTTGAAGTCGATATCGCCCGGGTTGAAGTTCGTTCCGGGGACGGGCCCGCTCAGAATCTCACTCGCCAGATAGACCAGCCATTTCCCCTCGACCACGACCCGCGAGGATTGGGCGCTAGCATGCTTCACCGCGATCGGATCGAAGTTGGATACGCCGCCGCTACCACCGCCGCTGCAGCCTCCGAGCGCAGCAAGTGAGATCAAGGTGGCCGAAAAGGCGAGTGCGAAACGGGACTGGGAGCGCAGAGGTTGTTTCATGATCTTCTTGGCGAGCGTGCCGTTTGGAAACCCGGCGTCGGCACGCAGCGCCGGCGCACGGATCGAATTCCCTGGGGAAGTTCCTGCCGTCCCCAGGATCGACGATCTAGGTTGGGGGCTCAAGGACAAAGATCCGGGGCGGCATTGACCGGGGAGGAAATGGGATGGAACTGCGTTTCTATGGGGCCACGGGCGACACCACGGGCAGCTGTCACATGCTCAGCGCGAACGGCGCGCACGTGCTGCTCGACTGCGGGCTGTATCAGGGCCGCCGCGAGGAGGCCTATCGGCGCAATCGCGAATTTGCATTCGCGGCAGGCCGCGTCGACGCGGTCGTGCAGTCCCACGCGCACGTCGATCACTCGGGCAAGCTGCCCATGCTCGTGCGCGAAGGCTTTCGTGGCCGCGTCTACGCCACGCACGGCACGCGCGATCTGTGCGAGATCCTGCTGGTGGATTCCGCACACATCCAGGTCAAGGACGCCGAAACGTTGAATCGGCGGCGCAGCTACGAAAATGAGCGCCGCGAACGGCGCGTGCCGATCGATGTGTCCGACCCCGACGAACCGGCCTGCCTCGCGCACGCGCAACTGCCCGAACGCGAAGTGCAGCCGCTCTATTTCGAAGCAGACGTGCGCAAGGCGATGCGACTGTTCGACCAGCGTCGCTACGGCGATTGGTTCGACGTCGCGACAGGAATCCGCTGCCGTTTCCACGACGCGGGGCATATCCTCGGTTCAGCCTGGATCGAAGCCGAGGTGACTGAAGGCCAGCGCACAAATCGGCTGATTTTCACGGGAGATTATGGCCGTGCGGGTCAACCGGTGCTGCGCGATCCCGAGCCTTTGTGCGACGCCGACGTGATCATTTCCGAGAGCACGTACGGCGATCGCTCGCACCCTGACTTCGAAAACACGGAGCAGTTGCTCGGCGATGCGGTCGAACGCCTCGCGCGGCGCGGACGCGGACGATTGCTCGTGCCGGTCTTCGCGGTCGGCCGTGCGCAGAATCTGCTCTACACACTGGCCAAGATTTTCCGCGCGCGCGCCGTCGGCGAAGTCTGCGTCGTGGTCGACAGTCCGCTGGCAAAGGCCGCGACCGAAGTCGTCGCTAGTCACCCGGAGTACTTCGATGAAGAGACGCTGAGCGAGTTCGCGCGGCTGAAAGCCGGGAGTCTGTTGGGGAAGCGCCTGAGTTTCACGTCGAGCGTCGATGAGTCCAAGGCGCTCAATCGCGATCCGCGGCCGCTGGTAATCATGGCCGGCTCCGGCATGCTCGAAAACGGTCGCATCGTCCACCACCTGGCCTGGAACGTCTCGCGCGACGACTGCGAGGTCTTGATCGTCGGCTATCAGGCGCGCAATACCTTGGGGCGCAAACTTCTCGACGGTGCGAGCGAGGTCAACATGCTCGGCCGGCGCTTCGCAGTTCGTACGAAGGTCACGGCGCTGCTGGGATTTTCGGCCCACGCGGACCGCGAGGGCCTGCTTGCCGCGCTCACGCCCCACGCGAACAAGGCCAAGGCGCTGTTCCTGGTCCATGGCGAGAACGACCAGCGCGCCCCGCTGGCCAGGACCCTGAGCGAGCGCGGTTTCGTGCGCGTGGAATCCCCCGAGGATTCTCGACCGTTCACCTTCTAATGGGGCGCCGGGAATTCCGCCACGCAAACTATTACGTGAGCTGCCATGTTCTGTCGTGGACCGGAGCCGGGCCGTGGCCGGCTCGCTTTGTCGCCTGCAGCGCCCATTCGAATAGATAGATCGCATGCCACCGGGATCGAACTCGAGGACAGGAGAATGGCTGAGCACAGCGATGCGCCTCGCGCTTTTCGCCCTGG
>JAYUOR010000382.1:0-9973 GCA_043760765.1 Planctomycetota bacterium
AGTCGTCGAAGAGCGGATCGTGGTCGTTGTGGATCCTGAGCAGGTTGGCAACCCAACCCTCGAGCAGTGCTCCAAGTTCCTCACGGTTCGGACGGGCGAGGTGCCCGCGCACGGCACGCGCGATGCCGGCGTCGATCCAGTAGAGCTTGGGGTGTTTCTTTTCGCGAACGCGCAGTCGCGCCTCGTATGCGGGCAAGCGAAAGGCGAGCAGTGTGTCCTCGAGGATTTCGAGGTAGCCGTTGACGGTCGTCCGCGAAACCTGCGCGTCGCGGGCCAGACTCGAAGTGTTCAGCGCCTGGCCGTGGAAAATCCCCGCGACGGACAGAAAACGCGCGAAACCAGGCAGGTTTCGGACCAGGGCCTCGGCCTGGATCTCCTCGCGCAGGTACATGCGCGAGTAGGCCGCGAGCGCGTCCGCCCGGTCGGGAGAACGCCAAATCACGGGCAGGGTGCCGTGAGTGAGTGCCGCCTCGAGTTCGAATTCTGCCCCCAATTCGGCGGGCACGAATGGATGGAGCTCGCGTCGTACCGCACGCCCGGCGAGCAGATTCGTCCCGTGCTGCTTGAGCTTGCGCGCGCTCGAACCGCACAGGATGAAGCGCAGCTTGCGCTCCTCGAGAAATCGATGGACCTCGTTCAGGAGTGCGGGCAGGCGCTGAATCTCGTCGACGCACACTGTCGTCCCCGGCGCAAGCGCGCGCAGTTCGTCGCCGAAGGCGGCCGGGCGCGAGAGAAAGTCGTGGTAGCGAGCTTCGTCGAGCAGATCGATGCGCACGGCCTCGCCAAAACGCTCGCGCACCCAGGTGTTCTTCCCCGAGCCGCGCGGACCGAAAAGGAAGCAGGACTGCTGCGGCGGCTCACGCAGTCGGGTGATTGTCGAATTGACTACCATACCGTCAGATTACGGCGGAATATGACGCCGTCAGGCGCACCTTCTGCGCTGGCGCACGCCTCAGGATGGAACCCGGCAGGACTGGCCATGTGCCGAGCGGCACCGCCGCGGTCGAAGTCAAGGCCTAGGCCCCCCCTCCGGCGGCAGCTCGATGCCTTTCATCGTGTGCCCCATCTTGTCGCGCTTCGTGCGCAAGTACTTGATGTTGTTGGAATTGGGCTCGGTGGTCAGCGACTGCTGCGCGACCAGTTCCAGGCCGTAGCCGCCCAGGCCGGCGATCTTCTTGGGGTTGTTGGTCAACAGCTTCATGCGCCTGACTCCGAGGTAGCGCAGGATCTGCGCGCCCAAGCCGTACTCGCGCAAGTCGGCGGCGAAACCGAGGGCCTGATTCGCTTCGACCGTGTCCATTCCTTGGTCCTGGAGCCGGTAGGCCTTGAGCTTGTTCTCGAGCCCGATGCCGCGACCTTCCTGGCGCATGTAGACGAGCACGGCGCGCGGCTCCTTGCCGAGCATTTCCATGGCCTGATCGAGCTGGTTGCCGCAGTCGCAGCGCAGCGAGTGGAACACGTCGCCGGTCAGGCATTCGCTGTGCACACGCACGGTGACCACGTCGCTGACCGCCTGGCGCGGACCGTCGATATTGGGGCCGGGCATGCCGAGCGTCAGGGCCATGTGCTCCTTGCCGTCGACCAGCGAGCGGAAAAGGTGCGCCGTGAACAGGCCGGCGCGCGTCGGCAGCGGCACGTCCATCTCGATCGGTTCGACCAGGCGCTCGTTCTGCCGACGCCAGGCGATGATGTCGGCGATCGTGCAGATTTTCAGGCCGTGTTTGGCCGCAAAAACCTCGAGCTCGGGCATGCGCGCCATGCTGCCGTCCTCATTCATGATCTCGCAGATCACACCGGCGGGACGCCGGCCGCACAGGCGCGCGAGATCGACGATGCCTTCGGTCTGACCTCCGCGCACGAGCACGCCACCGTCGCGGGCGCGCAACGGGAAGACGTGGCCGGGGCGAGCCAGGTCCTCGGAGCGCGACTTCGCGTCGACAGCGACACGGATCGTGTGCGCGCGATCGGCGGCGCTGATACCGGTGGTGACACCCTGGGCGGCTTCGATCGAGACCGTGAAGCCCGTGCCCATCTTCGAAGTGTTCTGCTGCGACTGCGGCCCGAGGTTCAGCCGATCGCAAGTCGCTCCGTCGAGCGGCATGCAGATCAGGCCGCGGCCTTCGCGAGCCATGAAATTGATGTCGGCGGCGGTGACGTGCTCGGCCAGCATCGCCAGGTCGCCTTCGTTCTCGCGACCGGGGTCGTCGACCAGGATGATCATCTTGCCCCGGCGCAGATCGTCGAGGACTTCGGGGATGGTGCTGATGGGCATGGGGCCATGTTAGTCCATCAGCCTGGGACGCTCCAATTGAACTATGCGCTCAGATGTCTCTGTCACAGGCCGGCGGTTAGATCTGCGAGGTCCTGCGCGATGAAGCCGCGCTGCTCGACAGCCTTTCGCGTGTGGGGCGTGTGTTCGACGGTGAACGCGACCTTCTCGACGCGCCAGCCCTGAAGCATCGGCTTCAGGGCCAGGAAGCGTTGCATGTGACCTTCGAAGTTCGCCAAGTCGCTCACAACCCGTACTGGGTCGCGCTTGCATGTCCCGATGCGCACGACTCGATCCGAAGCGTTCAGTGCGACCAGATCAATTTCGGTGTTCGCCGAATCCCAGAACCCTTGGATGCGCGAACTGAGCGGAAAATCCCCGATGCGTTTCCGTGCTCGCTCCTCGTACAGAAGACCGACGAGTCGTTCCAACCCGTGACCTTCAGCGTCACGCAACTTGCTGTCGCTTTCATCAAGTGCGTCCTCGACCGGACGAAATGTGATTGACGCCGTAGGGGTCGCGAGTGCAGCCAACCAACTGCGCAGGAAGTTGTCCCGGATGTAGTAGCGCGAATTCTTTGAGGTCGGCTTTGAGAAGATCGGGCGCAACTGCTCAACCATCTGATACTTCTCGCGCAGAATCTTCAGGTACCCGCCGACCTGCTTCTCGCTCTCCAGATCCTCGGAACGCGCATGGGAAGTGATTTCCCCGTTCGTGCATCCTGGGTGCCGTGCGATGAACTTCAGGACCAGCTCATATCGACCTCGAAGCTCGCGAAGGAACCAGTTCTCCGCTTCCGTGCGCAGCGGTGAAGCGCTCGAAAAGAAGAGTTTGCGCAACACGGTCCGTCGATCCGCACCGAGCACTGCCTGTTCGAAGCAATCGCGGTAGAACTTCGGGACGCCCTCAAAGAGGTTCCACAGGAACAGCAGCCGTGAAGGCGTTCTGTCCGCATGGATATCTAGAATTTCCAGCAGCGACGCAACGTCAAGATGCCCAAGTTCGAGCGTATCTGTCACCCGATTGAAGAGCGGTGCGCTGTGGTCTTCGAGCAGCGCGGACATCTCCGTATGAATGGAGCCGAGCACGATCAACCCACCGCGCACCTGATCTGCCTCCGACACCAATCCGTCGACTTCGGTTTGGAGGTGCGAGTTGAATTCGTAGAGCGCCTTCCGGGAAAAGTACTGGAACTCGTCCAAGGCGACGACGTAGCCGCTGCGGATAAGCCGACAGATGCATGTCGCGAGCGAGCGCAGATCGTTGGGCAGTGGGCCTGGAACGTGGAATGCTTCGAGAAAGTCCCGCGCCGTCGAAACCACGCCCGCCGGATCCGAATCGGGGATGGGGAAGTACAGCACCTGCTCTCGGCGCTCGGAGTCGAGAGCTTCGCGGACCAGACTGGTCTTTCCGATGCGTCGCCGGCCGGCGATCTTCAGGAAGAAGAAGCGTCGCCGGCGGAGGATCTCGCAGAGCTTGGCCAGCTCCTCGCGGCGGCCATAAAAGCCCCAGTCAGCAGGTGTTGTGTCAGCCACGGCAGTAAGATAAAAGCTTTTATCTTAGCCTTCAAGCCCCCTCCACCGGGACCCATCGCAGCCCCCTTTGCTGCCTGGAAGCCTCCCAGAGTCCCTGCGGACCCGGTCGATCCTCCGAGAGCAAGGACGGCCATGCCTCCCGGGAGGGCCATTGAGCCGTCGCCAATAGCATCCTGCCTTCGATCGCGATTCGGTGACGGTTCGCCGGCAATCGACGTTTGAACGGGGATCACTCGCCGACGGCCATCCTTGGGTTCATCGGCTGGCAACGTGGGGATAGGTCTCGTCCAATTCGATGTGAAGGAGATGCTCCAGGTTCCGCAGCAAGCCCCGGTGGACGAATTCTCCTCGACAAGTTGGACATCAACGAAATTGCTGACGTGCTCCACAGGCTCGACTCGTCTCCCATCGACCAACTTCTTCGTGGGAACTTTGGTGGTCGAATCACCGCAAGTCGAAGGTCCGCCATCCGGGTCAAGCGCCACGGGCAGACACCTCCACAGGTCCTGGTAGGCTGGATGCAGACCGGTCCGCTTCACGCTCGTTTCAATCCCCGAGAATCCACACCATGCGTCTTTCGCGCAACCTGTTTTGTATCGCGGCCGCCGCGGCGCTCGCCTCTGTCGCTCAGGCTCAGTGGACGACGAACACGGCCGTGAACACGCCGGTGTGCGCGCAAACGGGCGATCAGGCCGTGCCGCGCGCCGCCGCTGTCGGTGACGGCAAGACTTGGATCGGATGGTTCGATCACCGCGGCGCGAACTACGACATGTACGTGCAGCTGCTCGATCGCGGCGGGAATCTGCTGCTCGCGGCGAACGGCCTCTTGGTCAGCAGCAACGCGCAGAACACGTCGCTCGTCGACTGGGACATCATCGCCGACTCCGGCGGCAACTGCGTGCTCACGTTCACCGACTTCCGCGCGGGCGGCGATCTCGACGTGTACGCCTATCGCATCTCGCAGAGCGGCACGTTCCTGTGGGGAGCGAACGGAGTCGCGCTTTCGAACAACGCCGACTTCGAGCCCAACCCGAGCGTCGCGGAACTCAGCGATGGAACGTTCGTATTCGTCTGGTGCGTCAACCCGACCAGCGGAACCGGTTCGGTGGTCGCGCAGCGCTTGGACGCGGGCGGCAATCCGTTGCTCGGCGCGACACCGCTCGTGCTCGCCACGGGAACAGCGACCAACGAGAAGCCCGGCTTCAGCGACGTCGTCGCTTCCGACAACGGCAACTTTGTCGTGATGTGGTTGCGCAACACGGCCGCGTTCGTCAGCCCGCGACACATCAAGACGCAGAAGTACAATTCGACTGGAACCGCTCTCTGGAACGCCGGTGCGCCGGTCAGCATCTTCGACGCGGCCTCCGTGCCGATCGGGTATCAGCCGATCCTGCAGAGCGACGGCGCGGGCGGCGCAGTCTACTGCTGGCATCGCGGCCTGACCTTCTTCGACAGTTTCGTGCAGCGGGTCCCGGCCAACGGCGTCGAGTTGTTCGCACACAACGGCGTGAACGTTTCGCTAGAAGCCAATCGCCACAAACTCGATCCTGCGCTGGCCTATCTGCCGCAAAGTGGCGACATGATCGTGGTCTTCGACCGGCGCGACTCGGGGCAAGGCAATCGCGGCGTCGGCGTGCAACGCATCTCTGCGGCCGGCGCACTTCTTTGGGGCAACGACGGCATCGAACTCGAGCTCGTCGACAGCGTCAATGAAGGCTTCGAGCGCATCGTGCCGCTCGGCGACGGTGCGCTGATCACGTACTTCCAATTTCCGACGTTCGGCAACCTGAACTCGAACATCCTCGCGCGCCGCATCGACGGCAGCGGTGCGACGATGTGGGGCCCGCTGGCGACTTGCAGCAACCTCGTCTGGAAGGACAAACCGCGCTTGATCAGCGACTCGACCGGCCTCGCGCGCATGGTCTGGGACGACGAGCGCGTCGACTCCGGCGACATCTACGCGCAGGACATCTACGTCGATGGAACGCTTGGCCAAGTTGCGCTCCCGGTGGTTTATTGCACGGCGAAGATCAACTCGCTGGGCTGCACGCCGACGATCGGTTTCAGCGGTTTTCCGAGCGCGACGCTCGGTTCAGGTTTCACGCTCAGCGCAAGCAACGTGATCAACAACAAGCCCGGTCTGTGCATCTATAGCAACGGCGGCCAGGCCGCCGTGCCCTTCCAAGCCGGCCTGCGCTGCGTCAACACGCCCATCAGGCGCTCGGTCCCATTGAACTCGGCCGGCAATGCGCCGCCGAACGATTGCTCGGGCGCCTACTCGCTCGACATGAACGCGTTCGCCGGGGGCGCACTGGGTGGAACTCCCGCGCTCTTCCTGGCGACACCGGGGACCGTCGTCGATGCACAGTTCTGGGGCCGCGACAACGGGTATGTCGCGCCGAACAATTCGACGTTGAGCGACGGGCTCGAGTTCGCGATCACGCCCTGAGCGAAGGGCCTGGTCTTGGATCTTGCCGCGGATACTCAAGCGAGCCGCGCGGCTGAGCAATGAAAACGGCGCCTGCGCTTCGGGCCGAAGCGCAGGCGCCGCATTCATCACTTCTCCGTCCTGATGCTCAGTTCTTCTTCGGCGGCGCCGGTTTTTCGTCGGGTTTCTTCGCGGGCTCGGCGGGCTTCGGCGCCGGGCCGCGCTTGATCGGTTCCCCGGCGGCCACGGTGCTCGAGTTCGTCACCGGCTTGCCGGCGAGCACTTCATCGAGCGCCTTGCGCAGGAAGGCATTGGCCTTATCGGCCTTCTCGACTTTCGGATCGTCGTCGATCGCGCCCTTGTAGCGCAGCACGCCCTTGGCATCGATCACGAACACTTCGGGCGTCATGTGCGCGCTGAGTCTCTCGCTCAACTTTCCGTCGGGGTCGGCTAGGAGGGCCGCGCCGAGCGGACTCTTGCTCGTGTAGTCCTTCATGCGCTTGTAGGGATCCGCGCCGGCGTCGAGGTCGGCCGAGTTCGGATCCACCGCGATCACGGTCACGCCCTTGACCGCATACTCATCGGTCAGGTTCTTCAGCCGGTCCTGATAGGTCTTGCAGGTCGCGCTGTCGAGCGACCACATCGCGAGCACCAGCGCCTTGCCACGATACTCGCGCAGCATATGCGCTTTGGCGGCTGTGTCGGTCAACGCGATGGCGCCGTCGACCTCGTCGCCGATGGTGGGCTGCTTGGGTGCCTCCGCCTTGGGAGCAGGCTTCTGTTCGGGTTTCGCCTCCGGCTTCGGTTCCGGTTTCTTCTCGGGCGGTTTCGTCGCCGGTTTTTGCGCCGGAGTCGAGTGGGTCGTCGTGCTCTTCTTGTGCGGAGTGCCGGCATGTGCGGGCAGGCCGACGAACGAGAAGATGGCAAGCGCAAGGCAGGTTTTGGGGAGTGAGTGCATGTTCGGATCCTCGTGGTGACGAATTTGTGCCGCAGGAACGTTCGCGCGAAGGCGTTCGGGTGCCGAAGCGGAGCGAGGAGCACATCGCTCCCTGTCCCGTACGCGAGTCGTCCTCGTCAGTTGGTGAATGCGCCTACGCGACCTGCGAGCGAACTGTTAGTGGAGTTGCGCTCGGTTTAGAAAATCGAGTGTCGAGGCGGTTAGAGGCGAGACGCACGGCATCAACTAGATATCTCGTACGATGCAATGGATACGTTGGGTGCCTCGCAGCGCGGTGCTGAGACCAGTCGAGATCCGGATTGACGCAGCGGACCGGGATCCAAGTTCGCGGCGCGGTGCACACTCACTTCGCAAACACTTGCCTTGCCTCCGACTTCGCTCCGCTGCCCGTCCGCCTTTCGGGATGGAGGATGAGTGCGAGAGTCGCGGATGCTTCGCAGTGCGGGCCGCGATCGCCCGCGAGTTGACTGCACGGAAACGGCGCTGCGCGCGCGCGTTCGCATCATGCTCGACGAAGACTCAATTCCGGTGCAGCCACAGGTCATTGCGGTCTGCGAGTTGCTCGGCCTTGAGCCGCTCTATCTCGCTTGTGAAGGCCGCGTGCTGATCTGGCTTGCGCAAAGCGACGTGAAGCGTGCCCTGGAAGTGCTGCGCGCCCATCCGCTCAGCCGCGGAGCGATGTGAATCGGCGAAGTTCGCGAGCCCAAGGACGGGCGCACGCCACTGGTGTTGCGAACGTCCATCGGAGGAGAGCGGCCGTTGGATATGCTGTCCGGGATGGACCTGCCCAGGATTTGCTGATGGAACTCGACTCGCTTTCCTGGAGCGTTCTGTCCGCGGCCATGGCGGTTGCGCTCGTGCACACGGCGCTCGGGCCGGATCACTTCTTGCCTTTCATCATGCTCGCGCGCGCCAGGCGCTGGAGTCGCAAGCGCACGCTCGTGATCACCGCGTTGTGCGGAGTCGGACATGTGTTGTCCTCGTTGTTGCTGGGCCTGATCGGCATCGCGCTGGGCGCGTCGGTCGGTCTGATCGATCGCGTGGAATCGTTCCGCGGCAGCCTGGCGGGCTGGGCGCTGGTCGCGTTCGGAACCGTGTATGCGGCCTGGGGCCTGCGTCAGGCGCTACGCCAGCGAGCGGGCGTCGCGCTTCACTCGCATGCTGGCCACGTTCACCTGCACACGCACGGAGCCGACGGCCATAGCCACGAACAAGACGATCCATCGCAGAAGCGCGTGACGTTCTGGACGCTGTTCATCGTCTTCGTGCTCGGACCCTGCGAGCCGCTGATCCCGCTGTTCATGATTCCGGCCAGTCGCGGACGTTGGTCGCTCGCGATTTGGACCGGCGTCGTGTTCGCGGTGGTGACGATCGCGACGATGCTCGTGATCGTTGGCGTGGCCTATTCTGGGCTAGCGCGCTGGCGCTGGTCGAGCCTCGAGCGCTGGTCGCACTCGCTGGCAGGCGCCGTGATCGCGTCGACGGGACTGACTGTGATCTTTGCGGGCCTGTGAAGCGCGCGCGACGACGCGCGCAACGCTGCTCAGCCAGGCCGTAATTCCTTTCTCGCGGCGCAGGCCGCTCTACCCGCAGGGGCCCGCCTTGCAACACCCGCTCGAAGCTCGCTGTTGATAGGCAACGACGTTTTGGTGCCAGTCGAATTCGACGTGGCAGCAGGCATCGACGAGTTCGCGCAGGTGTTCGCGTCCGCGCTGGACGCGACTCTTCGTCGCTGGAAGCGAAAGGCCCAGTTGCTTGGCGATCTCGGGCTGGGAAAGCCCCTGCACGTCGGCCATCTCGACGGCTTGGCGATGCTCCGCGGAAAGCTGCGAGTTGAGATAGCCCTCCAACCACGAGTTCACTTCCGCGTTGAAGTTTTCATCGGGCATGGTCGACTCCTCGACGCACTCTGGTTCTTCGAGTTCCACGCCTTGCGTGTGCCTGCGATGATCGCCGAGCACGTTGCGCGCGATGCGATAGACCCATGCGCCCAGGCGAGCCTCGTCGTTGACACTGCCGAGGCCTGCATGGACCCGCAGGAAAGTTTCCGCCACCAGGTCTTCGACCATGTGCTCGTCGCCGACGCGGCGACGGAAGAAACCGCTGAGTTTCTCGCGCATCGAGAGCCACAGGTCCTCGCTGGTCATCGCCATGGAAGTCCTACTTGGAGCAGCACGCGTCGACGTCCGCCTTCGGCACGCAGCAACTTGAGCTCGCTTCCGCGCTCGGGACGCAGCAACTCGAACTCCCGGGCGTGCGCTGATTCACGTCAGCGCCCGTGACGACGAACGCTTCCCACGGATTGCCGTCGGGGTCTTCGACCCAGACCTTGGTCTGCATGGCGTAGCAGCAGGCCGTTTCTTCTTCTACGCGCGTCGCAAGCCCCGCTGTCTTGAAGCGCGCGACCATCGCCTCGACGGCGTCGGTCGACTGCACCTGCACGCCGAAGTGTTGCTGGCCGCCATGGCGCGCGAAAGGCCCGCTTCGACCTTCGTTGAGTGAAAGATTCAGCGACGGATCTGCGGGCTCGAACTTGGCGTAACCCGGCCGGATCTTCGCGGGCGCGAGCCCGAAGAGCACGCGGTAGAAAGCGATCGAGCGCTCCAGGTTGCCCACCTCGAGCGCGATGTGGGCGCGGGAATTGCCTTGGAAGCTCACTGCGGATGTCTGGTTCATGGAATAGATCTTGGGTCAAGGGCGCCGGGGAATTCCAGCGCAGGTCACCTGCTGACGTCGAAGCCACCCGAATCGATGCAGGGATTCCATTCCTGCTTGCCGGATTC
>JAYUOR010000383.1:0-3766 GCA_043760765.1 Planctomycetota bacterium
GTAGCCGATGCCGTGCACGTCGAGGACCAGCCGCGCCGGTCCTCGCGAAGCCGGCTTGCCTTCAAGATAGTCGTACATCGCGCGGGATCGCTCAGCCCCCGGCCGAGCTGTCCTTACGCATTAAAGCTTGGGTTCAGGGCCGTCCGCGAGCTTCAGTCCCATCTCGGACAGCTTGCGCTTCAGCTCCGTCAGCGAGGTCACACCGAAGTTCGGCATGCCGAGCAGTTCTTCCTCGGAGTGCTGGACCGTGTCGCCGACGGTCAGGCAGCCGAGCGACTCGACCGTGCGCCGCGCGCGAATCGAAAGGTCGAGGTCGCCGATCGGCCGATTGAGCAGCTCGGAATTTTCGCCCGACACGCGCGGATGCGTCGCCGCTTCGATCGAAGCGACTGCTTCTTCGTGGGCCATGCCCAGGCGCAGGTTCTTGGAACCCAGGATTTCCTTGATCTCGTTGAGCGAGGTCTCGCCGAAATTCTTGTAGGCGAGCAGTTCGGCCTCGGTCTGACGCACCAGGTCGCCCAACGTGATGATGTTCATCTTGTTGAGGCAGTTGCGCGCGCGTACGGACAATTCGAAGTCAGAGATCGGCGTGCGCAGGATCTGGTTCAGGCGGTCTTCCTTGCGCTCGAGATCCTCGTCGTAATACATGCTCAAGGCCGAGCGCGCGTCCTTGAAGTACAGCCGCGCCCGCCGATCAGTCGGATCGTTGCGCACGAGCACGTCGTAACAAGCCGCAGCCTGGCGATCGCGGCCAAGGTCCTCGTAGAGCATGCCGAGATTGAAGAGCACGTTGCGGTCGATCGGCAGCATCTGCGCCAGCGTCTGGTAGAAGCGCAGGGCCGTCACGTCTTCGCCGCAGCGCTCGAAAAGGTGCGCCGCGCGGAACAAGAGGCCGCGGTGGGTCGGGTCGGCTTCGTAGGCGTTCTCATAATGGTCGAGGGCCACGCCGTACTTGCGCTCGGACTCAGCCACGCGGCCGTTGAGGTACTCACCCTCGCAGCTCGCCGCAAAGCTCGCCGGAGCCTCGGCGAGGCCGCGCTTGAGTTGCGCGAAGGCATCTTCCGGGCTGCCGGAGATCAAGTCCGCTTCGAGGCGCGCCTCGAGCATCGCACCACGCGGGCGCGGTTCGTTCGGGTAGGCCTCGGACAGGCGCTTGAAAATCGGCAGCGCATCCTTCGGCTGACCGGCGCTGACCAGCGAGTTGGCGCGCGTGAACGAAGCGACGTCGTCGCTCGCGTACGGCTGCAGTTGTGCGGCTGCGGCGGCGTAGTCGCCGACCATCCACTGGCCAAGGCCCTTGCGCCGGCCTTCTTCGCCGCTCGCGGACATGGCGGCGACTTCGCGCGCGAAGGCGTCCTTGCTCTTGCGCGTGGAGAAGACCTGAGCTCGCGCCTGTTGCAGCGCTCCAAAACTCGGGATCGCCGCCTTGGTAATGTCGAACGAGGGTTCTTGGACGTCCTGGATGGTGGGGGACAATTCAGTCGTTGTCGGAATGGTCATGGCCTCTATACCGCGCCTCAAAGGGGCGCCGTGCCTGTGGAGCGATGCTGCGGCTTCGCGCGAACCGGCACCCGCTCACGGGGGCTGGGAAAGCGCGAGATGATAGGCGCCGGTGCGCGAGCGGTCAAACGGGGTGCGCTTCCGAGCATGGCGGCCGGCTCGGAGACTCGACTTCGCGCCGCCCAGTTCAGCTGCCAGGAAAGCGACGGACCCATGGAATCCCGACCTCGCGTGTGGTGAAACACATGCACGGCGCGCGCGGGGCTCGCCGGGCTTCGAAAAACGGTCCTTGGGGGAAGAATGGACAAGTTGGTGATCGAGGGAGGTCGCGCACTGCGCGGCCGTGTACGGACGGCCGGCAGCAAAAATGCGGTGCTGCCGATTCTTGCAGCTTCTTTGATGACGGAGGCGCCGCTGGTGATTCCAAACGCGCCAAAATTGTCGGATGTCGGGACAATGCTCGACCTCTTGCGTGAACTCGGTTCTAGCGCCGAACGGGATGAAAGCGGCGCCGTGACCGTGCGCTCCGCGGATGTGCCCGCCGACAAAGCCGGCTGGGAAAACGTGCGCCGCATGCGCGGATCGATCGCGGTGCTCGGGCCGCTTCTGGGCCGCACGGGTCGCGCGGTGGTCAGCCAACCGGGTGGATGCGTGATCGGCGTGCGGCCGATCGACGTGCACTTGAAGGGCATGCAGGCGCTCGGCGCGCGCGTCAAGGTCGAACACGGTTACATCGTCTGCGAAGCGCCTCCGGGCGGATTGCGCGGCGCGGAGATGTATCTGGGATCGTCGTTTGGATCGTCGGTGCTCGGGACCGCGAACGTGATGATGGCCGCGTGTTTTGCCAAGGGGCGCACGGTGATCCATGGCGCGGCTTGCGAGCCGGAGGTCACGGATCTCGCGGATTGCTTGAAGAAGATGGGAGCGAAAGTCAGCGGGCAGGGATCGCCGCGGTTGGAGATCGAAGGGGTTGAGTCGCTCGGTGGAGCGGTTTGGCCGGTGATTCCCGATCGCATTGAAGCCGGGACTTATCTGCTCGCGGGGGCGATCACGGGAGGAGCGGTGCGCGTCGAGAATTGTAGGCCCGATCACTTGACGGTGCTGCTCGATCGTTTGGCCGCCGCGGGTGTGCCTTTTCAGGTCGGACCGGATTGGATCGCGAGCATGGCCAGGGATGTGCGCGATCCGGAGCGGCGCGCGAAGCCGACGGATGTCACGACGCTGCCCTATCCTGGATTCCCGACGGATTTGCAGGCGCAGTGGATGGCGTTGATGACGACGGCGACGGGAGTCAGCGTGATCACGGAGAATATTTATCCGGATCGGTACATGCACTTGGCGGAGTTGTTGAGGTTGGGCGCGAATATTCGCAGGCAGTCGACGACGGCGGTCGTGCAGGGGGTCGATGCGCTGTCGGGGGCGCAGGTCACGGCGTCGGATTTGAGGGCGTCCGCGGCGTTGGTGATGGCGGGGCTGGTGGCGAAGGGCACGACGGAAGTGCACCGCGTGTATCACATCGATCGCGGGTATGAGCGGATTGATGAGAGGCTGTGCGCGCTGGGGGCGCAGGTGGAGCGCGTCAACGATCGCGAAGAGGCGCTGAAGGAGTAGTCTGCTGAGCCGAGCTCCGGACTTCGAAAAGCAAGCGACTCGTGCTGCCCTTTTCTACTTGCCCGCCGGAAGCATGACCGGCGGCAAGTCGATCTGACGTGCGCCATCGTGGCCGTTGGGCTGAGCGCTCGCTTCTAGCGGCACCAGGATCGGAATCCACTCGTCTGCGCGATGGACGACGACGTAGACTGCGTCGAGGACTTTGGCTGGCGGGGAAACCGGGGGAACGACGCCCAACCACTTGGAGTAGGTTCCTTCCCCATTGAAGGTGCCGCGAAAGCGGCCATTTTCATCCGTTCGGGTTCCCCAGCTGGACCAGAAGTCCTGTTCTCGGTAGTTCAACTCGGGCTTTTCGCCGTGGAAGTACTCGAGCCCTTTGCGATCTGTGACGTAGAGTTCGACGTTCGCGGCGGCATTCCCCTGCGGATCGAGGAGTCGGCCTGCGTAGTTGTAGTGGAACGCGTGGGCATCCGAGCAACTGGTCAGCGCGGGGAGGAGGAATGCGAGCTTGATTGCACTTCGGAGCATGGGAGTGATTCGGTTCCGAGTGGGGAGGCGCTGGAAGGAGCACGTCAGGGTATCTCGAATGCGCGCCGGGGCCCGGTGTGAAGCGGGTCGGAATGCATCGGAGATGTGATTTCGCGGTTGCCGGGGG
>JAYUOR010000384.1:0-9961 GCA_043760765.1 Planctomycetota bacterium
GCCCTGAGCCGTATTCAGCGCCCGCCCGCAGCGCAGGCGTTGACTCGCAAAGACCCGCCGCTACACTGCTTGCCCAAAACTGTCAGCGAGAGATTCTGACAAGCGCCGGAAAACCTCCGGCGAGCGCGCGTGGCTGCTGACCTTTTCGCTGACCCCCGTCCGCAGCGGACCTCTGGGCCATGACGACAACTGCTGCCTGACGATTTTCTCTGCGGGCCCCTTGCTTGGAGCGCCGCCCGGGCCGAGAGTCAGACACACGAGGAATTGAAACCATCGAACCGATCGACATCGCCACCGCAGCGGCTTGGCTCGCGGAACAGAAGAAGGGCCTCGAGATCCGCATGCTCGACGTGCGCGAGCACATCAAGGTTGCCGATTACTTCGTGATCATCACCGGCACGTCCCGGCCGCACATCCGCGCCATTCAGCAGGAGATTCACGTCAGGCTCAAAGCCGCCGGTGTGGCCCACGGCCGCGAGGAAGGCGGCGATCTGGGTTGGTGGGTACTGATGGACTACGGCGACGTGATCGTGCACGTGATGCAGGTGGAGGCGCGCGAGTACTACGACATCGACGGTCTGTATCAGGACGCCGGCGAGGTGACCTGGCGGACACGTGCTCTGCCCGAGCTTCCCGAAACGAAGCAGCGCGCCGTCGGAGGCTGAACGACGCGCCCATGAAGCGTTCCAGTCGATGAAGTTCCACTGGCACGAATGGGACGAAGCGACGTTCGAGCAGTCGCGCCTGGAGGCGCGGCCAGTCTTCCTGTTCCTGTTCGCGCGTTGGTGCCGCTTCTCGAGCGAGCTCGAAGAGCGCGTGCTCGGCTCCAGGCAGGTCGCGCAACTACTCGCGGAACACTTCATCTGCGTGCGCGTGGACAAGGACCGGCGTCCCGACATCGACGCGCGCTATTCGGCCGGTGGCTGGCCGACTTTGGCCTACCTCGATGAGACCGGCGCGCGTCTGGCCGCCGATACGTACCTCGCGGCCGACGAACTCGTGGCGCGGCTCGAGCTGGTGCGCGCACACTACAAGGAAGGGCGCGGCGCGCTGCGGCGACGGCTGGTCGAGCCGGCTCAAGAGCTGGAGCGCGTCCCGGCGAACGCCAGAGCGCCCGAACTTGGCGCGGAAACGATCGAGTGGGTCGCGCGCACCTTGCTGGAAACCGCCGATCCCGTGCACGGCGGCTGGGGCGGCAAGCACAAGTTCCCCCATCCGGAGGCGATCGATTTCGCCTTGATCCGCTGGTCGGAGACCGGCGACGAGGCGATGCGCAAACTCGTGCTGCGCACGCTGCGCAACATGCAGCAAGGCGAAGTCCACGATCGCGTCGAAGGCGGCTTCTACCGCTATGCGACCGCGCCCGATTGGAGCGGACCGCACCACGAAAAGACGCTCGACTCGAACGCGGCGCGCGCGTTCGCCTATCTCGAAGCGCATCAGGCCCTGGGCGACGAAAGTTTCGCCACGACGGCGCGCGGGGTGCTCGAATGGATGATGAATCGCCTTTTCGACGAAGACAAGCGCGCCTTCCGCGGCAGCCAGGACGCGGATGCGGCCTACGCGCACCTTGCAACGCTTGGCGCGCGGCGCGAACGCGGCGCACCGGCTTGCGATCCGACGATCTTCGCCAGTTCGAACGCTCTGGCAGCTTCGGCGTTGTTCAAGGCGGGCGTCGTGCTGCGCGACGCGCGTTGGACGGACACGGCGAGCGGCTGCCTGGAGTTCGTGCTCGAGGAACTTTTCGACGCGCGCCTGGGAGTGCACCACTACTGGGACGGCGCGCCGCGACTCGCCGGACTCTTGAACGATCAGGCACTGATGCTGCGCGCGCTGATCGACGCCGCGCAGTACACCGGCGAGAGCCGTTGGCTCGAACCCGCGCGCACGATCGCTAATCTGACCGTGCAGAATCTGCGCGGCGAAAACGGAGCCTTCTTCGACTCGCGTATCGACGCGGGGGCGCGCAGCGGCGGACTGCGGCGCGAGCAGTCGATCGTCGAAAACTCGGTCCTGGCCGAGGCCTTGTTGCGGCTTTCGCTGTTCACGCGCGAGGACAACGACCGGGCCCTGGCGGCGAACGCGCTGGCCGTGTTTGCGGGCGACTACAAGCGCCACGGGCACTTCGTCGCAGGTTACGCACGCGCCGTGGCACTCTACCTGCATCCGCCCGTGCACGTCACGATCGTTTCGCGCAAGCAGGACCAGCTCGCCGTTCTGCTGCGCAAGGCCGCGCTCGAACCGTACGTGGCGAGCCGTGTGGTGCAGACGATCGAGTTGGAGACCGATGAGCGCCCGCTCGCCAACCTGGGCCTGGCAGAGGGCTGGAGAAGCGTCGGGGCAAGCGCGCGCGCGTTCGTGCAGCGCGGGCGCGAAAGCTACGCGGAAACTTCCGACCCGACGAGACTGCCGGCTCTCATGGCGCGCATCGAGCGCACCGAGTAGCCTTCAGTCCTAACCGTGCGGCCGAAAAGTATCTGCATCCTGTTGGCCCTTGCGTTTGCTGGGGCGGCCTGCGATCCCCCCAAGCTCCAGCTTTCGGACAAGCTCGTGCACCTCGATCTGAGGCTTGCCGACGGAGGCTCCTCGGCGCGCAAGCTGGCCGGCAGCGAAGTGCGTTGGGTCGAAAAATTAGAAATTGCCGGGCCGCAGACCGACTTGGGCTCGTGGAGCACGCAGTACTGCCGCGTGGATCCTGTGCCAAACGGCGGCCGCGGTATTTCGCTACGCGGAATCGTTCCCGACGGCGAGCGCATGAAGCGCATCGAGTTGCGCTCGTCAAAAACCTACCGGGCGAGCGAGATCGACTTCGTCGAATTAGAGCTCGCGAATACGACCGCCGGTATCGCGCGGGTGGCATGGCGCAGCTCGGAGGACGCCGGAGAACTCGGCGAGTTCCCGCGCTCCTCGACGACGATCGTGCCGTTCATGAAGGACACCACAACTTTGCGTATCTCGCTCTCGACGCAGCCGGGCTGGGCGGGCGACATTTCCGAATTGTCGCTCGCGCCCAAGGAAGACGGCGTACAGCGCGTCGACGTGATCGCCGTGCGGCTCGGCCGTGTGGGCTTCACCCCGGGCCCCGATGCGCTGGAGACCCAAGGCACGGACGGCGCTGCCGGTCTCGATTGCGGTCTGATCGCGCTGGGACGCGAAGCCCGCCGCGCAGTGCCCGCTGATTGGAATGTGCCCTTGTTCGCGCGCGCGCACGTTCCTAGCGGCGGCCGCTTGTCCGTCGAAGTCTGTGTTAGCACGAATTCGATCAACCTTGGGGCGGAGGTGCAATTCTGCATCGACGCGAGAGAAAACAAGTCGGATCCGTGGCAACGGGTTGGGTTCACGAAGATCGTGCCGGGCGAGCTCTCTTGGGGGCCCGCTTGGGAACACGTCCCGACCCCGCTGCCCGCCTTTTGGAACAAGGACATCGAACTGCGCTTCCTGGTGAACGACCTAGGTGAGCCGAACGAGAACGGAACGTTGCAGCGCGCGCGCGCGTATTGGGGCGAGGTACTGATCTTTGGCGAGCAGCCGCGCGAGCGGCGGCCCGATGTGCTGTTGATCACACTCGACACGGTGCGCGCCGACGCGATAGGCGCCTTGCGCACCTCGAAGGGACCGAGCCCGACGCCGTTCCTCGACAGTCTTGCGGCGCGCGGCATCCTTTTCGAACAGGCCTGGAGCGCATGCAACGCGACTTCTCCGTCGCATGCGTCGCTAATGACCGGCCTCGCGGTCGAGGACCACGGCCTGACCGCCAACCGCTCAATGCTCGCGGCGGAAAATCAGACCCTGGCCGAGAGTTTTCGCGCCGCCGGCTGGCAAACCGCCGCCGCCGTCAGCGTTGCGCACTTGACGCCGGGCTACTCCGGGCTCGGCCAGGGCTTCGATCGCTTCTGGCTGGGTAATCAGGCTTCCGCGAGCGATGGCGCCAGGACGACCTCCGCGGTCCGCGACTGGTGGCGTGCGTTCGCGCGCGAAGGGCCGCGCCCGATTTTCCTCTGGCTGCATCTGTTCGACGCGCACACACCCTACGACGTGCCGCAATGGTTCCTCGATGACTACGCGAAGCGCATGAGCGTCGAGGTCCCGCCGCGCAGTGTGACGCCGGCGACACTCCCTCCCAATCGTTTCAGCGAGCAGGGACAGTTCCTTTTCGGCGTGACCAACCGCGCCTGGCCGGAGTTCATGTACCAGGCCTGCGTCGCCTACGAAGACGAATTGCTGCGCCAGTTGTTCTCTGAGTTGGTCCCGGGCGGCAAACTGGACAACACTTTCGTGGCCATTGTCGCGGATCACGGCGAAGCGCTCGGCGAGCACGAAAACTACTATCATCACACGGGTTTGTACCGCGAGGTGATGCACGTCCCGATGATCATCCTCGCGCCCGGTGGACCGCGCGGCTTGCGCGTGAAGCAGCCGGTCTGGTCGCTCGATCTCTCGCGCACGCTGTTTGGCCTGTGCGCGACCCCGCTTCCGCTGAACTTGCGCGGCACGGATCTGCTCGAGTTCGCGACCAGCGCGGATCGGCCCGTGCGACGGATTTTCTTCGAGCACTCCGATCTCGTGCAGACAGGCTGCGCGGACGAGGAGCACTACGCGATCTACACCCGGCTCGAGTACACCCAGCTCGGCCGCCAGCGGAGAATTGCCCCAGGGACATTGCAGGTCTTCGATGTCAAGTCGGACCCGGGCGAATTGCAGGACATCGCTCCCACTTCGCCCGAGCTGGACGCGAAGTACCGCGAACTCTTCAGGCTGTGGCAGTCGAGCGCGCTGAATCGCAAGAATCTGCGCCGCGAATTGTCCACCGAGGACGAGTTGCGCTTGAAACAGCTCGGCTATTGAGTTGACTCTTCCGCGCGCCGTCGGCATCGATAGGGCATGAGCGCTGCAGTCGGCGGATCGGGATGGCGCGAGCGTCTGTGCGTGGGCTTGCTGCTCGTCGCCGCGCTGATCCCGCGCGCGCGCGATCTTCGGGCGCCGTTCGACCGCGAATTCGAAGGCGCGCAGGCTGCGTTCTTCGCGATCGGGGCCGTCAACTACGAGCGCCTGGGCGTGTTGCGCGCCGGCGGCTATCCGGTGGTCAACATCGACCTCGGGCCGCGCGCGGATGCGCAACGCGATCTGCGCAACGATCCAGGAACCTGGTACGTGTACGCTAATCATCCGCCGCTCGTGCCGCTCGTGGCGTGGCTGTCGATGCGCGCGGGAGCGCCGCGCGAATGGTCACAGGCGTGCGATGCGAATCGCGCTCCACGAGGGATCGAAGCCTCGATTCGCATGCCGTTCCTTGTGGCTGGCATACTCGGACTTTTGGCCTTGTGGTGGGCCGTGCGCCAGGCTGCGGGGCCGCGCCGCGCGTTGATTGCGCTCGCCATCGCCACGGCGCTACCGATCTCCGCGATCTACGGCACGCTGGTCAATTACGAAAACCCATCGCTGCTGTGCATCCTCCTGGCCGTCGGGTTCTACGCGCGCTGGGCTCGCGATGCCAAGCAACGTTCGCTACTCGCTTGTGCGCTTGCATTCGCGGCGGGAAGTGCGGTGACGTATTCCGCGATGTTCTTCGTGCCGGTGCTCGCACTGCACGCATGGTTGCGACTCGGCAGGCGCAGAGCGCTGCGCTTCGCCGCGTTCGCAGGCTCGATCGGAATCGCACCGATCATCGCGCATGCGCTGTGGAGTGCCCGCGCGCAACATGCCCTGGGACTGGAAGCGCCGCCGCTGCTGGCACGTGTCCAGGAACTGCTGGGGCCGCTGCTCGATGGCAGTCACCCGATCGGTGAATGGGCCGGCTTGCAGCTTCAGCGTCTTGGCGCCTGGTTTACTTGGCCGATCGTGCTCGCCGCGAGCCTGGGTCTTGCCATCAGCGCGTTCGACGCGCTGCGCCGCTGTGTTGGCAAACAGCGCGTTGCGACGGCCTTCGACGAACGGCTCGACGTGGAACCGGCGCTGCTCGCCGGCGGAGTCTTGTTCCTGCTCGCGAGCTATCGCCACACGCTCGATCCGCAGTTCACGTTCATGATCCTGCTGGCTCCCGCGCTCAGTGGTCTTGCGGCCTTGGCGCTCGAGCGCGCCGCGGGACCGCTCGCCAAATTGCGCGCAGGACCTGCGCCGCTGGTGCTCGCGATCGCCGCGCTTGCAGCGTTCGGAATGTGGCGGACGGACGATTTGCGTTTCGATTTCCGCAGTCGCGGCGAACAGTCGCGGACGGCTCGCTCCGCGCCCGCCCTGCCGATGCCCGATGTCAGCGGCGCCGAGATTGCGACGCTGGTTCCGGCGGGTGGACTCGGGATTCACCCTTCGAGCATGGGCCTGAACCTCGCGGTCTCGTTCTATGCCTGGCGCAGCCTGTGGCCGGCTACGGGTGCGAACGATACGTTGCCAATGGCCGTCGCGCAGCGCTTCGGCCTTGGCGGCGCGCCGCAGGTTCTGCTTCTGCCGAGGCATCCATGGCCCGCCATCGCGGCCCAAGTCGCGGAGCTCGAGCACGCCTGGGCCAAGGATCTCCCGCCCGATCGCGAGAGCGAGAACTGGCGCGCGTGGGACCTGCACTGACGCGCGCGGCGTCGAAGGCCGTCGCTAACTCTGCGAGGGATTCGGCCCGCCCTTGAAGTGCACCAGCAGCGTGTGCTCGAGCTTCTTGTACAGCTCACCCGTCGCGCGCACATCGCGCAGGCAGTACTCGCCGATGTCTTCGATCTTGCCGTCGCGGTAGGCGCGACCGACCTGGCTGCCGTCGATCGAACCCTTGGGGCTCTCGATGTCGAAGCGCCGGCACCAATAGTCGAGCGAATAGTGATCGCGCATGCCGCCCTGAAAGCCGAGCACGTCGAAGAGGTCGCAGTGCCCCGCGATGTCGTAGCGGTACGGGACGAGTTGCAACGACGGCCGGATGCCCAGTTGCGCCGAGCGGATCATCAAGGTCGGCCCGTCGTAACCGCGGCCGTTGTAGCTGACCAGACGCACGCGCGACTTACCGACGATCTCCCAGAAGCGCCGCAGGATCTCCGCTTCGCTGCCGCGAAAAATCTTGGAGTGCGCGACCTTTTCCCAATCGTGCTCGGGCGTCGAAGCACCCTCGAGCAGCATGATCCCGCGATCGCGCTCGAGGTCCCACATGCCGATCGCGATCACTTTGCCCAGGCCGGGAAAAAGGGCCGTGCGATCCGGAACGGCATCGCGATCCTCGGGGCTCTTCGCCCGATTGAGCAAATAGCCGCGCGTGATCTCATCGACTTCGCTCCACGGGAAGCCGGCCACTTCGATGTCGAATGCGATCGTCGCCATGTTCGGCGGTGATTCTACGATTCGAAGCTGGGCGGCGCGAATGCTCGCCCGGCCAGGCTCAATGCGCAGGGTTCGCCGCGGGACGCGAACGCGCGAGGAAAATCGCGCCGATCAACGCGGCAAGGATCCACCAGCTGCCTTCGAGCGCGCCGCGCAACGTGGTGTGCTCGATCGTTCCCAGTGGCGCGCATCCGCCCCCGCCGCCGGAGTCCTGATACGTGAACGAATCCGCCTGCAGCGTGGCTTGCCCGGTTGCAGGCTCGCTGACCATCACGGACACGACGCCGCTGGGATGCGCAGGCACGACGACTTGAAGTGTCTGTGCGTCGATGAACGTGACGGAGTTGGCGCTCGCACCGCCGCTGCCCGTCGCGGGATCGGCGCCGAAGACGACTGCAGTGGTCGGCGCGAATCCAGCGCCGTGCAACGTCGCCACAACGGAGCCCGCGGTCGAGCAGAGCGCGGGATCGAGCAAAGTCAGGCTGGGATCGGGCGCGGCGGAATAGGCGAACGCAGCCGTGGCGATCGCCGGGCCCGGATTCTCGACTTCGACCACATAGGGGCCGCCAGGGACGCCCGGTTCGGTGGTGAGCACGATGCGCGTCGTGTCTACAACGGTCCTATTGGGTTGAGTGACGCCGTCGATGCGCACGGTCGAGCCTTGGACGAATCCAGTCCCAACCAGTGTCACGCTCGTGCCCCCCAGCGTCGCGCCGGCGAGCGGAAACACGCTCGAGATCGCGGGCACCGTGATGAACTGCATTCCATCGACGAGTCGGCCTTCGACTCCGCTCGCGTCGATCGCGACCACGTCGTAGGTCCCGCCGGAAGTGGGCGCGGTCGTCAGCGTGATCGTGTTCGCGTCGATCACGCTGCAGCCGCCGGCAACGCCGTCCGTGTAGATCCGCTCGCCGATGACCAGGCGCAGGCCAGCGCGAAAATTGCTGCCCGTGACGGTCAAGTCCGCTCCGCCCGCGTCGCTCGCTCCTCCCGGAGAGACAGAGAGCACCTGCGGCGATGACGGAACGATTTCCAAGGCGCCGGGTAGCACGCTCTTTTCGCCCAGCGGCGAAGTCGCGATCAGGTCGACGTGTCCGCCGGCGGCGCCCGCGGGGACCGTCGCACTGAACTGCACCTGATGGTCGTACAAGCCCAGCACGACGATCGCGATCGACGGATCGGCGGCAATGATCGAAGAACCGGCCAGCAGACCGGATCCATGCAACGTGTACACACGCGTGTCGCCGATCACCCCCGCCAGCGGCAGTGAATCGTAGTTGCGGCCGAGGCTGAAGCTCGAGTCCGCGTCGACGAGCAGATCGCCGACTGAAACCGCGGCAGCGGCGGCGACACTGACTGTTCCGTAGTCGGTCGAACGAAAATCCGTTTGCACGACGTGGCCCGCCGTGAGATTGCCGCTCGAGACCGGGAAGTCCAGCGGGGTCGCGTACAACTCGTAATCGCCGGGCAGGAGTCCATTGATCGCAAACGCGCCGGAGTACGCGGCCAGGGCCGATGCGACGGTGCGGCCGCTGCTCGAGCGCGCGACAACATAGGCACCACGGACCACGCCGGCGTTGCTCTGCCGCTTCACGGTACCGCTGATCGAGCCTGCGAACCCCGCTGGATAGGCGTCGCGCAGGCCGTATTCGTCGTCGCTCGAAATCGAGCGCAGCAACGTGGTACCCGGAGAAACGTACGGATAGAGGCTCGCTCCGACGAATCCGGAATGATCGAGTCCGAGCAAATGGCCAAGCTCGTGCGTGGCGATGTCCTCGATGTCGAATCTGCCCGGCGTCGCGCTGGTCGTGAAGCTGTAGCCGAGACCGTTGAACAGGACGTCCGCATCACTGATACGGCCGCCGGAGGTGAACCAGACCGGGGTGATCGCGACGCTGCCCGAACCGGCCGGAAAGTAGCCGCAGGAACCGGTCTCATCGAACCAGACGAGGTGCAGGTCATCCGCGGCCCAATCGGTTCGCGCTCTCGCGACGGCCGAGGTGTTCTCGATCAGATGGGCGAGCGTGCCGCCAGCCTTGTTCCACGCTGCGATCGAACCCAAGATCGCCGTCCGGTGGCTATTGTCCGAGAGATCGTCCGAGCCCTGCGAGGAGATCGTGACCGAAATGTGCGCGGGATCCTGCCAATAGAGCGACTTGCCGTTGCCCGAATGGATCAGCCGCACGTGCGCGAACAACGCGCTTGCGAGCAGGAGAATCGCGCCAATCGCGCGCGCGGACTTGCGACATCGCACGCTATTTGCCCTCGTTGGCTGGCGGCGTCGGCAGCGGCAGGGCGCGACGATGCGCGACGGCTGCCTGGACCTCGGCCATGAACGCGGCGTAGTCATAGACCGCGGCCAGACTGGCGTGACTCCTCTGCAAGCTTGCCAGGTCGAGCAATTCGAGATCGGCGTCGTCGCGCACGAGCGTGCGCCCGCCCTGCGCGTCACGCGCGATGCGGAACTTGCCCTGGGCAAGACCGGTGGGAATACGCAGGCCGGCGCTGCTTTCCTCGGAGAGGAACAGCACGACTTCTTCGCCGAGGTACAAGCTTGGCATTCCCGGAAGTACGAGCCCTGAGCCGTCGGGCAGGACGCCGCCCGGAATACGCACGTCGAAGCTGCCCGCGGAAAGGCCGAGCAGGTCGCGGACTACCGCCAGGGTCGCGC
>JAYUOR010000385.1:0-3757 GCA_043760765.1 Planctomycetota bacterium
GAGAGCGACAAACGACACACCACGCTGAAGAGCACGCTTGGAAGCGGAGGCAACGCGGTCGAAGTGAAAAGCGGCAGCGGCGACGTCAGCATCAAGCGCGGCGCCGGCTCGGATCGAAAGATCTGACCGGCAGCCTCCGACCGCTGCGCCGGACCGACGGCGGGTACCTGACACCGCACCGGTCTACGGATCGATCCCCAACGCCCGCAACCGGTTGTAAAACGTCCGCCGCGGAATCCCGAGTATCTTCGCCGCCTCACCGCGCTTCCCTCCCGTCGCTTCGAGCGTCGCGCGGATCACCTCGGCTTCGATGTCGTCCATGTGCCGACCGACCAGACCGCGCAGCGAACCCACCGCGGCGCTGCGCGGCGAACGCGCCAGGTGTCCGACGAGATCCGCTCCCAGCTCATCCCCGCCCAGCGCGAACATGCGCGTAATCTCGTTCGACAATTCGCGCACGTTGCCCGGCCAGTCGTGGGCCAGCAGACGCTCCATGCACTCCGGCGTGAGCACCGGCTTCTTGCGCGTGCCCTCGGCCGAGAGTTGCACGAGAAAGTGCTCGACGAGGATCGGTAGATCCTCGCGCCGTTCGCGCAGCGGCGGCACCTCGATCTGCACGACTTTCAAACGGTAATAGAGATCCTCGCGAAAGCGTCCCGCGGCCACTTCGCGCGAGAGCTCGCGATTGGTAGCCGACACGATACGCGAGTCGATCGCGATCTCCTGGTTGCCGCCGACACGCCGAACTCTGCGCTCCTGCAGGACGCGCAGCAACTTCGCTTGCAGACCCAGACTCATCTCGCCGACTTCGTCGAGAAAGAGCACGCCACCGCTGGCGGCCTCGATCAGACCCGCTCGATCCTTGACCGCGCCTGTGAACGCGCCCTTGACCACGCCGAACAGCTCGCTCTCCAGCAGTCCCTCGGCGATCGCGCCGCAATTGACGCCGATGAACGGCCCTTTCGCACGCGGACTGTTCTGGTGCAGCGCCGCGGCGACCAGTTCCTTGCCCGTGCCGCTCTCGCCGAGCAAGAGCACCGGAAAATCGCCTTCGACGACGCGATCGAGAATCGCCAGCATTGCGCGCATGACACGGCCGCGGCCGATGATCGACGGGTATTCGTGCGCGAGCGCGAAACCGCCGTGGCCCAAGCCTTCGGACAGTGAATCGAGCGCCTGACTTTGGTGACGCAACGCGTGCTTGAGTTGCGCGTTGGCCTGCTCGAGGTTCTGGTTGACCCTTTGATTGTCCTCGATCAAGCGCACGCGCTCGAGCGCGAGCGATGCCTGGTCGGCGAAAGCTTCGAGCAAGTCCTGCGCAGACTCGTCGAACTGTCCGTGCGCAAAGCGATTGTCCACGTACAACGCTCCGCGCACTTCACCGCCGACGCGCATCGGCACGCACAGCACGCTGCGCAATTTCATCTCGGCGACCGAAGCACTGGGCTCGAAAGCGTCGTCGCGAATCGCGTCGTCGGAGCGAAAGGCTTGGCCCTTCTCCAGGACGGCGCCGACAATCGAGCGGCTGATCTTCTGCAGCGCCTTCTTGACGTTTTCGCGATCGATGTTGCGCGCGGCGACAACTTCCCAATTCGGACTCGCGCCGCCCAGCTCGGGCGAAGTTGTCTTCGGTTCAGCGGTCGTTGCAGTCGGAGATTCGCCAACACTGGGCTCCATGGCGGGAGCACTCGATGCCGTCTGTCCGCGCAGCAACAGGAAGCCGCGCTCGGCTCCGGCGAGTTCGATGGCCGCATCCAGGATCCGGTCGGGCAACAACTCGGGTCGCTGGGCGCGGGCCATCTCCTTGTTGAGTTCGAGGATCTTGTAGAGCGCCAGGCGCGTCTGGTCTTCGGCTTGACCAGCAGCCTGCGCATTGCGCTTTAGGAATCGGAACACGGTGTCGTGGCGGGCTAGACGTCCGTTGAAGCCTGACAGTCCAAGCCCGCGCCCGCCAGTGCCGCGTGCAGCGCGCGCTCCACGAGACTGGGTGCGTGGGCGAGATCCTTGCGCGTGGCGCCGGCGGCCGCGGCCAGGACGCTGAGATCGAGCCCGCGTGCGGAATCGAGTGTCAGCCCCTCCAACGACTCGGCGGCCAGCGAAGCGCAAGCGATCGTCGCCGAGCACCCGCGCACCTGGCTGGAGACGGCCTCGATGCGCCCCGCGACCAGGCGCACCTGAAAGCGGACCCAATCGCCACAGGCCGTGTTCTCCGCTTCCCCGCTACCCTGGGCAGCCTCCAGAAGCCCGCCCCGCCGGGGCATGAGAAAGTGCTCGCGAAAGCTACGACTGGGGCCGCTCATAAAATTGATCTTAGCCTAGGTCTGACGGATCGTAATCCTATGTTTCCCATAGGTTTACGGCGCCCATGCACCCGGCGGCCCGCTTTTCGCTGAGGCCGATTTGCCCCGGCTCGTTTTGCTCGTATTCTTCCGCGCCTCCAAGCTGGCCCGGCAGACCGAACTGGCAGAAAAGCCAGTGACTTGCCGACGCCGTCCTCCGTGGGGCCCTAAGCCCCGCGGTCACATGAGAGTAGAGATGGAATCCAACCGAGCGACAAAGGACCAGCCCCGCGGGGCGGCGGTCGCTCGAAATGAGCAAACGTCGATGGAGTGGGGACTCCGATCGACGTCCGGGGGGAGGAGATCGTGCTCGTCGCGCTCTGTGGGGACAGAGTTCGCGGGCCCGGCCTCAGTGAGATGCGCTCGTGCGAGGTTTATGGGGATACGCCTCGCGCGTGGTGCGTTCCGCGAAAGCGTTCGCAACGGGGAGTGTCGCGGCCTAGCCGCGGCAATGCGAACGGGCCGCTTCTGACGCTTGCGTCAGGATCGTCCCGCGGAACCGCGAGAGCACGAAGCCGCGCTTCGTGCTCTCGCTCTATATCGTCGCCCCTGCCGGCTTCACGGCGCGGACCTCGATTCCATCTTTCGTGAACTGAGGCCAAGCGCGGGATCTCCCGGTTCCCTGACATGATCTTTCCGAGCGTGCTTGGGGTCTAAGACCACGCAGGATCGACCGTGCGCCTCGCCGTGGCGCCGCCGATCGTGTTTCCTTCCGCTTCACCGTACAGCGTCGGCATCACGGAGTTTGCCTGTTTTCGCGGCTCGATACCCAGCCCGCTCGT
Organism: Planctomycetota bacterium; assembly: GCA_043760765.1. GTDB lineage: Bacteria > Planctomycetota > UBA1135 > UBA1135 > JADJQU01. The sequence goes on from JAYUOR010000385.1 coordinate 3,122, forward strand.
TCCCCTGCCAACGCTTCAACAAACAACCTCGCGGGTGCCTGCGCATGACTCGGGGCCGGTTGAGTGGCTGACCCTTCACCGTAAGAAGTTCGCATTCTCTAACTCATGCCGGTTTGGCCGGCGCACACGGTGCCTGGCTCCTGGTCCCATCTGGCACCGTACTGGAAGGACTCACCGACACTCCGCCCCCGCCGACAATCGCGCCCGCGCCATCCGCGGCAAGAACAACTCCGCGAACAGATACTGTTCCATCGCAAACGGCAAGTACCCGAGATACCCGAGCACCGGCATCTCGAACACCCGCCAAAAATCCGCGCCGGGCACGTGGTAGATCCACTTCGGATACGACCAAAAGTTCCACAGCTCCCACAAAAAGCCGCAGGAGAGCCCCGCGATCCACAGCGCCGACCACACGCGCCAATCGCATCGCTGCAAATCCGCGGACATTCCCCCGCGCCCGCGCCACACAGCCAGCGCCTCGAACAGGAACACCAGGCTCGTCCAGCAGAAGAGATAGAAGATTCGTGGCCAGACGAGCATCGCCGCGAGCATCGTCAAGCCGATCAACATGCAGGCCACCGGGACTTTGGCGCTGCGGGGCAACCTGGGTCCCCGCGCCGCGCGCTGCACGAATCC
>JAYUOR010000386.1:0-9936 GCA_043760765.1 Planctomycetota bacterium
GGCGCGACAACCGCGGGGTTTCCAGGTTGCGCGCGCGGGTGTAGAAGGGATGCATGGCACGATCTCTCTTCGCAGCACCCTTGTTCCTCGCCCTGCCCTGCGCCTCCGCCCTGTCGCAGCAACCGGCTCCCGAGCCCCTGTTCCTTGCCGCGCCTCAAGACGCGCTCTCCACGGTCAGTCCCGATCCGACGTTCGCCTCCGAGAGCCTGGTCGGCGTTCGCAGCGAACTGTTTTCTGCGGCGCCGATCGATGCGCTGCACCCGCTCGTGCTGGCACTCGACCTCGAAAGCGGTGTGCGCGAGAACGCGCGCTTCGAAACGCGCACGGCACTGGCCTCCGGAGCGATCGCGTTCAGCGGTTCTTTGGACGGCGCGCCGCAGAGTCAGGTGATCTTCGTGCAGCGCGGCGAAGTCGTGACCGGCACCGTTCGCGACGGCGCGCGGCTGTACAAGCTCGGCTGGGCCGGCGCAGGCTGGCACCGGGCCGCGCGCGTGGACGAGAATCTCTTCCCGGCCTGCGCCAATACGCAGGCACATGCCGTCAGCGACAACGCTGCGCCTCCAGGAGGGGGTGCCGGCGGTTACCTTTCGAATCCCAATCCAACGATCGACGTGATGGTCGTCTACACGCCGCTCGCGAGTCAGAACGCCGGCGGAACCGTGGCGATCGAGAGTCTGATCGACCTGGCCGTGCTGGAGACCAATCAGGCCTACGCGAACAGCCAGGTGGTGCAGCGGCTGCGGCTCGTGCACCAGGAGGAACTCACCGGCTACACCGAAAATGGCGACTTTAATACGGAGTTGAATCGGCTGACCGATCCGGCTGACGGTTACTTCGACAACATCCACGCGCTGCGCAATCAGTACGGCGCCGACGAAGTCGCCATGATCGTCAACAGCACGCAGTACTGCGGCATCGGCTGGCTGATGACGACACTCTCGCCGAGCTTCGAAAACCACGGATTCACGGTGACGTCGAAACAGTGCGCGACCGGCTACTACAGTTTCGCGCACGAACTCGGCCACAACATGGCGAGCCATCACGATCACGCCAATGCGGGCGGCGCGCTGTATCCGTACTCCTATGGATATCGCACGGCGAGCGGGAATTATCGCACGATCATGGCTTACGCGCCGGGCACGCGGATCCAGTACTTTTCGAACCCTAACGTCAGTTATCTGGGTGAAGCACTCGGCATTCCCGACGGCCAACCGGACGCCGCGGAGAATTGGAAGTCGCTGAACAACACGAACACCACGGTCGCGCAATTCCGCTGCGCGATTCCCGCGCCCTATGGCACGGGCAAACTGAATTCGATCGGCACGAGACCCGCTCTTTCGTGGTCGAGCACGCCGAGCGCGAGCACGAACAATTTCCACGTCCTGGTCAGCGACGCGCTGCCCAACAAGGTTGGATTGGTCTTCTTCGGGACGCAGACCAACTCGGCGCCTCTGCTCGGCGGAACGCTGTGGGTCGGCGGTCAGATCACACGCCTGGCACCGAGAGTCAGTAACGCGAGTGGCGCGGCGGACTTTCCTTTCCCGCTTGGCACGTTCGCTGCCGGCGACGTGCTCTACGCTCAGCACTGGGGCCGCGACCCCTTGCACGTCGATGGATTCGGCTCGAGCCTGTCCAATGCCTTGCGGATCGACGTGTGCCCGTGAACAATACTGGCATGTTCACGATTCGCTCGATCGGCATCGTCACTATCGCGGGCACGTGCGGCCTGCTTTCAATCGCTCTTCAATCGCCCGACGCGCATCACGATGCGCAGGCGGCGACGAAAATGGCCGCTGACATTTTCGCGCAGCGCTGCTCGACCTGTCACGTCGCGCCCGATCTCGCCTACGCAACTGATCGAGCCTGGGTCGATCAGGTCAGCGAAACGGCTTGAACGGACACACCCAAAGCGGCCCGTGCGGCCCTGATCGAGTTCTTCAAGGCTGAGTCGCTCGAGCGGCCGCTGATCGCCGCGAATGCGGGAGCGACGGGCGCATCGATCACGGCGAGCTTCGACGAAGGCTCGCTGCTCGTGCGCGACTCGCACGGCAAGGTCACGCGGCTTGCGTGGGAAGCGCGCGGTGAAGCGCCGCGCGAAGCCGCGAAGTCGCGCTCGCTCGCGGCCGGCGAATACACGCTGATCGGCTATCGAATCGTCGATCGTTCTCGGCCCGGCGAGATCTGGCACCTTTTCGGCAGTGGCTTGAAGCTGCGCAAGATTGCAGTGCCCGCCTCGGGCGAACTGCGCATTGAGATTGCTTCGAAGTTGTCGGTCAAACAACGCTTCGACGGCGGCAGCGCCGGAATGGAAATCCGCGGCGCCGATGGCGCGGGCGTTTCGATCTACAAGAACGGCCGGCGAATCCCGATCGGGTATCGCGTCCTTGGAGACAAGGGCGAAGAACTGGCGCGCGGCAAGATGAACTACGGCTGAGGTGGCGGCGGCTGGGCTTCGTTGGAGCCCAAACGATCAGGCGCACGCCTCGAACTCGTCTACGAGAAGCCGCCGTTCACCGTCGAGGCGGGGCAGCTCTGAGCCGGCGATCCGTCGCGCAGGGCGCGTGGCGATGCACGGCGCCGGAGGGCGAGGCTAGCAGCTCGACAATCATGGGCGCGCAGGCGACCTTCCTGACCACCGAGCCGCAAGCAATGCTTGGCTCCCTCCGACATGCAACCGACCGCGAGCCGCGACTAGGGACTGACATGACGTTCAGCGAGCACTCGCCTGTCGAAAGACCTCCACCGCCGTCGCCTCCGCACATCACGGGCCTTTTGTCCCTCGCCTTGCTCGCCCTGAGCTGCGTCCCGGCCGCCGCGCAACAGTCGCAGCCGATCGTTGAGAAGACGGCGCACTTCTCGATCGACGCCGAGGGTGAAGGCGGACTGCTCGCGGCAGAAGCCATGGAACTGGGTGTCGTGCTCGAGCAGGCCTGGACGGCCTACGTCGAGGTGCTGAAGGGCGAACCTGTGCAGAAGGCTCCTTCGCAATTCGCCCTGCGCCTGTGCGCCGACCGCGTTTCGTGGCTCGCGGCACTTGCCGCGTCGGGTGTGACGCCGCCGAAAGAACTAGATGCGCTCTATTTCCTGCCGGAGCGCAACACGCTCTATCTCTATCGCCAGCCGACGCGCTGGCTCACGCGCAGACTCGCCTTGCACGGCACGTTTCAGCAAATGCACTATCGCGCCAAGTCCAAGCACATGGACATGGTGAACACCTGGTTCGTGCTCGGCCTAGCCGAGCAACTTTCCAATCACCGCTGGGACGGCAAGACGCTGCAACTGGCGCCGCGGCTGCAGATCAGCATGACCGACTTGCCCGGGCAGGCGGCGCTCGTTCTGAAAGACAGCGGCGGCGTCGGGGTCTTCACCGAAGCGAATCTCAGCAAGCCACCAATGTCCTGGGCGCTGGTCAGCTTCTTGCGCGAAGGCGTCGCCGGCAAGTACCGCGCGCGCTTCGACAAACTCGCGCTGGGCCAGACCGGCAGCAAGTTGTCGGGACAGGACTTCGCCGCCACGCTGGGCAAGACCGAAGAAATCTACGGCGAATTCGAGAACTGGCTCGCCACGGTCCAAGAGCCGCTCTTCGCTGCATGCGGCGACTGGGAGGACATCGATGGCCGCGAGTTCGTCGGCCGCTCAACGGAGAAGGACTACTCTTTCGCATTGGTGCGCGCGCCCTGCAGCGAAGTCGAGGCACGATTCCGGCGCGAGACCGATGCCTCCGCCGGACTGTTGATCGCCTTCAAGGACAAACAGCACTACACGTTCGCCGCGATCGACGCTCGCGGCGTCGTGATCAAGCGCTGCAATGGCGACGAGTTCAGGATCCTGGGCGAGTATCAGGGTGTGCCGGCGAACAAAGGGGTCCACCGAATGCGCGCCGTGCGCAAGGATGGTCGCGTCACAGTGTTCGTCGAGGATCGCGAGACGGCCAGTTTTGCACTGGAAGAAGAGCGGCTCGGTTTTGCTGTCGAGAAGGGAGCGGCGCGCTTCATCGCGGTGCGCTGGCAGTAGGCAAAAACTCTCGGGCGCGATGTCCTCGCTACCATGCGCGGATGCCGGCATTGAAATCGGATCGGGCCACGCGCGGGATCTGTCTGGGATTTGCCCTGCTGCAACTCGCGGTGCACTTCGCCGTCAATTGGCGCGGAGGTTACGGCTACTTCCGCGACGAGTTCTACTACCTCGCCTGCAGCGGACACCTCTCCGCCGGGTACGTCGATCTGCCGCCGCTTTCGATGTTCGTGTTGGCGCTGCAACGCGCGCTGTTCGGCGATAGCCTGTTCGCCTTGCGCCTTTTTCCGGCGCTCAGTGGCGCGGCGGTGATCTACCTGACGGGCCGCCTCGCAGAGCGTTTGGGCGCAAGCCGCGCCGGAGTGTCGATCGCCTGCCTGGCCTGCCTGTGCTCGCCGCTGATCCTCGGGTTCAGCGCCAATTTCTCGATGAACGCGTTCGACCTGCTGGTCTGGATCGCGGCGGCGCATCTCCTGCTGAATCTCTTGGAACGGCCGAGCACGCGCGGATGGATCGCGTTCGGAATCGTCTGCGGCCTGGGCATGTTGAACAAGATCGACGTCGGCTGGCTGGTCGGCGGGATCTTTGTCGGCCTGCTCGCGACACCCTATCGACGTGTGTTGAAGACTCCTGGGCCGTGGATTGCGGCTGTGATCTCGCTGCTCCTTTTCTCGCCGTACGTCGTCTGGAACCTGCGACACGACCTCGCCCACCTCGAGTTCATCCGCGCCGCGAGCGAGGAGAAATACGCCGGCCTGTCGGCCTGGACTTTCCTGCGCGGACTGATTCCTGCGCAGCAGCCGCTCAATCTGCCGATCTGGATCGCCGGACTGTGGTTCCTCTTCTTCGCGAAGGTCGGCGCGAAGTTCCGGCCACTGGGCTGGATCTGGCTTTGCACTTGCCTGATCCTCGTGCTGCACGGCCACAGCAAACCCGAGTACCTGAGCGCGGCGTTTCCGATCCTGTTCGCAGCCGGCGGCGCAGCGAGCGACCTCGCGCGCCAACGCTGGTTCGCGCACGGATTCAAGCCGATCTACGCCTGCTTGCTGTTCGTCAGCACGATCCTGATCGTGCCGCTCGCGCTGCCCGTGTTGCCGGTCGAGACGTTTATCCGCTACTCGGCGAGCCTTGGCATCGCGCCGAGTTCGGACGAAGGCAAGCAGCTCAGCCGCTTGCCGCAGTACTACGCCGACATGTTCGGCTGGCAGGAGAAGGTCGATGCCGTGGCACGCGCGTTCGAACGCCTGACTCCAGAGGAACGCGCCGACTGCGCGATCTATGCGTCGAACTACGGCCAGTGCGGAGCGATCGACTTCCTAGGCACCGCGCGCGGTTTGCCCGACTCGATCGGCAGCCACAACAACTACTGGATCTGGGGCCCGCGGCAGTACACCGGCAAACTTATGCTGGTTCTCGACGACGACCTCGGCGGCCGCGAGTCGCTGTTCGAGAGCTGCGAGGTTGTCGAACAGGTCGCGCACAGCGACTACGCGCTGCCCTACGAGAACGACCTGAGGGTCTTCCTCTGCCGCGGGCTGAAGCGACCGTTGGCCGAGTTGTGGCCCGAGGTGAAACACTACGACTGACACAACTCGACCGTGGCGGCACGCGTCGCGAACGATCCGCGTTACTTTTTCTTCGGGCCCTTTCTCGGCATGCTGAAGACGCGCTCGTAGCGAGAATACACCTCCATGCTCAGGCAGTTCAGCGCCGTCGAGTACACGCGGCCGCCGGCGCCGGACCACGGATCGATCGGATCCCAGGAGCCGTACGCGCACTCCTTTTCCTTGTTGCGCTGGTGATCGAGGCAGGCAGTCTTCAGCGCCGCGTTCCACTTGTCCCAGTGCGGTCCGCCGACCTGGAACATCGAGAGCGTGGCGTAGTACCAATAATAGAAGTCGATTTCGCCGCTCTTGGTGTCCCAGTTGGGCAGCTTGTTGACCAAAAGATCGGCGCCCTTGAGCACCATCGGATCGCTGGCGCCGTCCTTCGCCGAGAAGATGCGCACGAGCATGCCGACCGCCGTCAACGCCTCGCTGCGTTCGGCCGGGAAGAGTTGCGTCATCTCGTTCAAGCGCGAGGGCGCGCTGCCGCGTTCGGTGTAGCCCGTGCGGCCGGTCGCATCATCGGTCATCTCGGTGATGAAGTTCATCGCACTTTTGAACGCTTCGTCGTCGATCGTGAGCCCAGAAAGTTTGGCCGACTTGAGCGCCATGATCATCCAACCTGTGACCGACGTGTCGTTGTCTCCGTCCGGCGGAAACGCGTAGCGCCAGGCCGAGTACGGATTCTGCGCGCGCAGGATGAACGTGATGCCCTGCTGCGCGGGCTTGCGCAGTTGCAGCGACTCCGTCATGCCGTACGCTTCCGCCATCGCCAGCGCGGCGCAGGCATGGTCGTACATGAAGTGCTGTCCGACGCGCGGACCGAAACAGCCGTCCTCGTCCTGTTGGCTGCGCAAGTAGCGCACAGCGTTGCGCACGGTCTCCTTGAAGACGCCTTCTTCGTGTGTGTAACCCGCGCCGAGGAAGCACAAGAGCGCGAGGCCGGTGACTCCGACGTCGTGGGCGGATGAGCCTGCTCCTTCGCAGATCCCGTCCTTGCACTGCGCCGAAAACTCCGCGCAATCCCAACGTCCGTCGGGCGATTGGTGGTTGCGCAGCCAGCGCAGCGCGCTGAGCACGGACTCGTGAGTCTCCGGAGTGCCTCCACGACCGTTGTCTCCCTTCTGACCCGTGCCACCGTCGCCGGGTCCATCTCCGCCGAGCTTGCGGCCAGCGTAGGAGGATGTGATCCCGGGGTGTCCGGGTCGGATGCCCGCGCCGATCGCGTTGCCGCCGGTCGCGCCGCTGGGCAGATCAGGACTCGCTTCGGGATTCGGATTGAGCAGGCCAGGATCCTTGGTGATGTCGTCCTCATCCGTCACGTCTCGCAGACCTGGGGCGACGTCCGGGGTGTACTCCGGATTGGGATTGACCAGTCCTGGAATCTGATCGGGCATCACCGGCACGGTGCGATCGATGGGTTGGACCGGCGCCTCGACCTGTTGCGGTTTCTCGATGGGTGGCGAAGCGAACGAGAATTCCGAGACTGTCGGCACAGCGTCGTGACCGGGCCTCGCGATCGCAAGCACGGTGATGATCAGCACGTGCAGCAGGACGGAGATCGTCAGCCAGGGCGAGTTCTGGAAGCACTTGCGCACGAAATTGCGCGAGGTCCACGGTTCACGCGAAGCGACGGCGGGATCGTTACCGGTTTTCTCAGCCATTGGATGTTCCTGGGCTTTGGAAAAAGGACGGGGCAAAGGCTCAGGCGAGGAAATAGCCGCGGAATCCATGTCGAAGCCGGTGCGGTCAGGCCGCGCGGATCGGCGACGCAGACATTGGAATGCACCAGCTACGAACTCGGACTCTGCATGACGGGCCGGAACGGAAGCACCGTCGAGCAATTCCCTGACCGCCGTGGCACCGTCCGGTCGGCTTGCAGCAGAGCCAGACCGAGCAGCGCCCTCGCATGTTGGGTGGTCGGAGGCTCTATCCTTCGTATGTAAACTCGGATACGGAGAAATTCGGAAGACTGATAGGGTGCCAGGCTCGACTTCGACATCTTCGGCCCCAACCGAGCGATACGCGCGCGGTTGGGGCCGAAGATGTCGAAGTCGAACCTGGTACCGTATACCGCTACGGCGGCATCGCCGTGTAGGTCTCGTCGACCCACTTCACCCAGGCGGCTTCGAACTCGGTGTAGCTCATGCCGATGCACTCCTTGAAAGCCTCGCGGTGCACGTCGAGCATGTTGCTGCTGTCGGCGACTCCTGACTTGTTCGTGCGGCCGTGCAGGCGATCGTTGAGCGCGGCGTAACCGTCGGGCTTGGTCTTGATCAGGAAGTCGGTCATCGACCAGACCGTGTAGTGGTGCGGCAGAGTCAGGCCGGCGTAGTCCTTCAGCGTCATCAACTGCGCCAGACTGATCTGCTGATTCGACGCGATCAATTTCTTGACCTCGGGCTCCCACTTCTCCTTGCGCGTCATCTCGGCCACGGCGCCCTCGGAGGAGTCAAACGTGTTGAACTTCGGATTGATCTCGCGCTCGATGAAGTGCGCAAGTCCCTCGCGAATCCAGATCGGCGTGTCGTAGGAGTAGTGCTTGTAACCGTCGAGCAGATTGATCGCGAGGTTGAACGCGACGTGCCCGTGCATCGCCGGATCTTCGCGCAAGTTGCCCTGACCGGTGTGCGCGACCAGCGAGAGCGTGTCGCGCCCAGTCATGTTCCAGCGCTGCGAGAGCTTCGTCGTCAGGCCGTATTGCTCGCGCAGGAACTGCGTCGCGGCGGCCTCGCTCGGCAACAGGAGAACTTCGTACTTGCCTTTCTGTCCGACGTACGGTCCTTCGCCCATGTACTTGCCGCGTCCGTTCCACAGCGTGGCGCCGCTTGGGAAATCGGAATCCTTGATCTTCATCAGGCCCAAGAAGCGTGTGTAGACGTCTTCGCAACGCTGCGCGTAGAGGTGCACGCGAATCCAGGGGTCGAGCGCCTTGGGCTTGGTGTCGACGTTGGGCAAGACGAGCGCAAGCCGGTCCAGCTCGGCGCGAATCGCGCGCTTCTCCTCTTCCTTGATCTTGTACGTGCCGAGCGCCATGCCGATCTGGAAGTGCACGCTCTCGACCCAACGGATGTCGGCGGCGGCGAGCAGCGCGTCAACGCCATTCGTATCGTTGGCGCCGAACTCGAATCCGCCGTGGGAGAAGAGCCCGGCCTTCTTCATGACCTCGGGATCGTTCTTGCAGTACGGACAGGTCGCCGGATCGTTCTTCTTCTGCGAGGCGGACTGAGCCCGCGCTGCGGAGCAGAGGCCGGCGGCGAGAACGAAGATCAGGACCAGGAGTTTGCGCAGGCGCATGGGGATACCAATATCGTGCAGCATCGGTGAAGTACCAGGATAGGCGCCACGGGGCGATTGGTTAGCCCTTTTTCGCGGCCGCGGGGCCTTCCCGGTCCCTCCCTGCCCGCCCCCTACGGTTCGACTTCCGCAAAGCCCGGACGAACCATGACGCCGCCCCCCCGGCTGGGCTACAACCAGCCCCCACTTTTTGCGTGCCCAGGTCGTGCGGAGGTCCGGCGGGCGCCTTTTCCATCCGACTTCCACCGTCACCGGCAAGATTTCAACTCATGACGTTCCTTTTCAGCTCGCGCGCCCTTGGCGCACTCATCGTCGCGGCCGCCTGCGCCGCTCCCGTCTCCGCACAAGACCTGATGATCGGCAGCAAGGCTCCCGCGCTCTCCTGTGAGGAGTGGCTCAAGGGCAGCGAAGTGAAGAGCTTCGCGGCCGGCCAGATCTACGTCGTCGAATTCTGGGCGACCTGGTGCCCGCCCTGCCGCGAGTCGATCCCGCACCTGAGCGGGCTGCAGCAAAAGTACAAGGACTCCAAGCTCACGATCATCGGTGTCGCGGGCGCCGAGCGCGGCAAGAAGGACGCCGATCTGCGCACGCCTCTGGTCAAGTTCATCGAGGAGAAGGGCGATGCGATGGCCTACACCGTCGCCTGGGACAGCGATCGTTCGATGTCGAAGTCCTGGATGGAGCCGGCCAAACAAGGCGGCATCCCAACCTCGTTCGTCGTCGACGGCACGGGCACGATCGCCTGGATAGGCCATCCGATGGAAATGGACGAACCCTTGGCCGCGATCGTCGCCGGCAAGTGGGACATCAAGACTGAAGCCGCCAAGGCCAAGGCCGCCGCGGAACTCGAAGCCAAGCTCGAGCCGATCATGGAGGAAGCCGGCAAGGCCGCCGAGGCGTCGGATTGGGAAGCGGCGATCAAGACGCTCGACGCAGGCCTCGCGCTCGGCGACGCGGCCGTGCGCAAGCTCGCCTGGTTCAAATACAACATGCACGTCGAGAACAAGGACATCGACGGAGC
>JAYUOR010000387.1:0-3757 GCA_043760765.1 Planctomycetota bacterium
TCCAGATCCACATGGGGCGAGCCTCCAAGCAGATACTATCGTTGACAACGATGAATGCCATCCTGACAGATCCAAACCACTCATGGTTGCTTCAGGTACTGGGCAGCGTACTTCCCGGACTCGAGCAAAAACTGCGCATTGCGGACGCCTGGCGTGGCGTGATTGTCGTTGATCCTTCGGATCGATCGCGCATGTATGAGCGCGTGGTTTGTCAGGAGGAGCTCAGGATCCGATCTTCCCGCCCGCGGCTGCTGCTCCCCGCACTTCACGCGTTTGAGCTGCATGATGGCGCCATGCACAACCATCGCTTTCCCTTTGCCGTTCTGCCGCTCAGCCCAGCGCACCAAGTGGGCGAGGTTCTGTACGAGATGCCTTGGGAGCTGCGCGATGGCGAATCGTGCGAACGCCGTAAATCCATGATCGTGCGTTCGGTCAGTCCGTATGCCATTGAGAATTGCCTGTGTGTCTGGCACGCTGTGCGCAGCGTCCGGTCGCACTTTTCGGTTCAAATTGCGGACATCACCGATCCTCCAGCGCGAGAGAACAGGCTTGTCACCGAACCGCTCAGCGCCGCGGCTACTGAAGCGATTCGCCACGCCGTGCTCGAGGCGCTGCTCGTGAGCGGACTCTCACGAAAATACGTGTCGGGCACATGAGTGGCCGTTTGGAATCGTCGACAATGCAATAGACGTACGCTGCGGAAATGAGACGGATCAGCTCAGAAACATGGCCATGCCCTCCTTGCCAACGTAGCTGAGACAGCCCGCAACTTTGAGTTTAGTGTGGCGGGCTGAAGGAAGATGCTCAGTGACGAACGAACCTGCCAATGCCGTGCCGGCTCCCCGAGGAGGGATCACGGAGCACAGCGAAGCTCTCGGGAGCAACCGCTTTTTGTGTCAGCGCTGATTGCGACGCCGCAGAACTTCGGCACGCAGTTCCGCGGCACGGCCAGGGTCCGCGCCTGCTTCGGCGAGCAGCGCGAGCGCTTCCAGGGCGTCGAGCGTCTCGACGTGCGCGGCGCCGAGCTGCGTTTCGAGTTCCGCAAGAGCGCTCTGTGCCCGTTCGGAATCGCCGCTAAGCAGAGCCAGCCGTCCGCGGGCAGCGGGCGGAATCCAGCGTACGTCCTCGTCCAACTTCGCTGCCACCGCGAGGTCGTCGAGCAAGCCCTCGGCCTGGCTTTGATCGCCACGCGCCAGTGCCAGCAGCGCTCGATCGAATTTGGAAGCTGCGACGATCGCCGCGCGTGTCGGATTACGCTGCGCGAATTCCGCGAGCGCGGCCGACTCGCGTTGCGCTTCCTCGAGCCGTCCGGCTCGCACCAGAATCCGCGCAAGATTGCCGCGGATGCGAGCGAGCCGCAGGGCGACACCGCCATCCGTCTGCGCTTGCGTGAATTCGAGCGCGCGCGCCAATTCCTGCGCGGCGCGGCCGAATTCGCCGCGCGCCTCCAGGCAAAGCGCCAGGTTGTTGAGCGCGATCGTGCGACGCGTCGAGGCGGCACCCTCGGCTTCGAGCAACGCAGGCGCGAGCTGTGCGAACAATTCCTCGGCGTGACTCCAGTCCGCCAGCCGCATGTGGATCAACGCCAGGTTCATGCCGCAGGTCAGGCGCTGGGGAAACGTCGGCTCGCTCAGCTTCTGGAAGATCTTCCAGGCACGCTCGTACGCTTGCGCCGCCTCGCGGCGCCGGCCCATGTCGTCCAACAGGCCGGCCTGGTTCGAGGCGAAAATCGCGACCGCCGTACTGTCTTTTCCGTGCACGACTTCGCCTACGCGCAAGAGTTCTTCGAACGCCGCTTCGGCCTCGGCGGCGCGCCCGAGATGTTTCAGCGAAAGCGCCAGCGTGTTCAGACTGGCGAGCGTTCCCGGATAGGCCGTCCCGAAGACCTCGCGCTGCAAATCGATCGCCTCGCGCGCGTCCTGCGCCGCCGGCTCATAGCGCTTCGCGGCGTACAGCGTGTGCGCGCGATTCGAAAGCACGATCTGGCGTAGCTCGCGCTTGTCGCCGCTGGCCTTCGGGAACAGCGCGAGCGCTTCGTCGTAGAACGCGAGCGCTTCGTCAGAGTTCTGCTCGGCCGTGGCCACCGCCGCCATGCCCACGAGCGTGCGCGCTTCGTCATCGCTCGGCCCGGCCGGTTGCGCGCGGCAAATCGTCAGTGCCCGCTGCATTTCAGGCCGCGCATCGGGAGAGCCCAGCGCGCGCAACGTCCAGGCCAGGCGGTAGTGCGCTTCGCCACACTCCGGCGAGTCCTCGCCGTGCAGCGAACGGCCATCCGCGAGCGCCTGCTCGAAGAGCCGCTTTGCCTTGGCGTGCTCGCCGAGCCCCGAATAGCTCGAGCCCATGCGCAGGCGCAGTCGCCGGCGCACCTCGGGCTGTTCCGCGAGCTCAGCGTCGAGCCGCGCGGCGCCGTCGTCGAGCAGTTGCCTGGCGCGCAGATCCTCGCCGCGCGAAATCGCGGGATCCGCGGCGCCGAACAGCTCGACGAGGAACTCCGCGACGGCGTCGGAATCGCGGGCCGCGAGACCGGCAAGGCGCGACTGCTCGCGCGAAAGCTCATCCGAGCGCTCCGCCGCGTTGCGCGCGCTGCGCGCTTCGTCGAGCGCGATCTCTAGTTCGCGCGCATGTGCCCGCGAGACGAAGTACAGACCCAGCGGCGCACCGACCAGGATCGCGAAGGCGAAAACGATGGCTGTCGCCAACGCCGGCTTGCGTTGCACCCAGCGCACGAGTCGCAGCAGCGCGCCCGGCGGCCGCGCCTCGATCGGCCGGTGTTCGAGCACATTGCGCAGATCGCGCGCGAAACTCGCGGCAGCGCCGTAGCGCTGACCGCGCTCGCGCTCCATGGCCTTGAAGCAGACCGTCTCAAGATCCTTCGATACTGCACGGTTGCGCGCGCGGATCGAATCGGGACGGCCCTCGGCGATCGCAAGACGCGTCGCGTTCGTGTTCGTGTCCAGGTAAGGGACCTGCAGAGTCAGCGCCTCGTAGAGCGTGACGCCCAACGCGTACACGTCGCTGCGCTCGTCGATCATGCCGGCGTCGCCGCGCACTTGCTCCGGCGCCATGTAGAGCAGCGTGCCGATCGTCGCGCCGGTCGCCGTGACGCGGCCCGATTCGTCGCCCATCGTCGCCAGGCCAAAGTCGAACAGTCGCGCACGGCCGTCCGGCGTCAGCGCGATGTTCGACGGCTTGATGTCGCGGTGCAGCACGCCGCGGGAATGCGCATGCGCCAGCGCTTCCGCGACCGCAATCGCAATGCCGACGGCGTGCGCCACCCAGCTGCCGTCAAAGCTCGCGCTCTCGTCCACGACTTCTGACTTCGCGCGCACGCGCAGGACTTCCGCAAGGTCGCGGCCGGCAAGACTCTCCGGCGCGCGGCCCTGCAAGTCGGCGATCACTTCGGCCAGCGTCGCGCCGACGAAAACTTCCATGGCGAAGTAAGGAATGCCCTGCTCTTCGCCGACGGTGTAGATCGGAACGATGCCGGGATGCTGGAGGCGAGCAACGGCTTCGGCTTCGCGACGGAAGCGCTCGCGCGCCTTCGGGAAGTACAGACTCTCGGGGCGGATCAGTTTCAGCGCGACGACGCGGCCCAGCGATTCTTGCAGCGCGCGATAGACCACGCCCATGCCGCCGCCGCCAAGCCGCTCGAGCAGCCGAAACTCGCCGAGTCGTTCGGGAAAATCGCCCGTGGCTTGGCGCGGCTCGAGCAGTCCAAGGTGCTGGAGCGCGGCGAGCCTGCGGCGCAATTCGTCCG
>JAYUOR010000388.1:0-1511 GCA_043760765.1 Planctomycetota bacterium
GCTCAATCAGACTGCGTATAGAAGCGTGGCGGAGGGAGCGATTCGCACCGGCAGGAAAACACAGGAAGGGCGTTGACAGCAAAGGCCTTCTCATAGAAGTCAGGTGAATTCGTCCACAGTACGGACCCACCCCGCTCCGTTGAGCGACGCCGGCTGGCTCTCACGCAGATTTTGGATATTCCTCGCCACTTTTGCTCATGTGGACCGGTCGATGCTTTGTGAGAAGCTACGGTGCCAGGCTCAACTGCGACACCAACGCGTCGAAGTCGATTCCGGTACCGTATCCTCCGCGCGCTTTGACGATGTTTCATCGCACCACGCTTGTGCTCTTGCTCGGCCTTGCGTCGCTCGACGCTGGTTGTCGGCAGCCGGAGATCGAGCGGGTTGATCGTTCCAAGCGCTCGAACCTAGGCTGACGTTCGGCATCGACGGACTTGCGTCGAGCGCATTGCAATGACCCTTCCCCGCGCACAGACTCGATCGTCCGCGCGGAAAGCCGCGGGCACACAGGATGATCGGAAAAATTCTGATTGGCGGACTGGTGCTGGCAGTTGGCAGCGGGGCCTACTTCGGCTGGCGTTTCGCGCGCGGCGAGCGTTGGCTGCCTGACTTCGGCGTGGCTGCGTCCCGCGAGAGCGAGCGGGCGCGGCCAGTCGAGTTGGCGCGCGACGACGGCACGTCGTTCACGCGCGGCCGCAGCTCGGCCAAACCGGCGCAGATCGAGTCGCCCGAAAGTACGTATGTTCGCGCGCTCGTTCCCGCTCAGGAAGACGGGGTTGCGAGTTTCACACAGCATGACGCGAACGCACCCGGCTCCACAGTCTCGAGCGAAGCCGACGAAATCGAGCGCTGGACGCAGTCCGTTTACGCAGGAGTGCCGGCCAGCGCCGAGCAACTCGAGCACGGCATCGAGGCCTTGCGCGACGACAACGTGCGCGGCAACGCGATGGCGGCTCTGGGTCTTCTGTTCGCAAGCGAATCGCGCTCGCTTCGACCGCTCGAACGCGCGCTGCAGTCTGAAGACGAGCAGCAGCGCACGCTGGCGGCCTGCGCGTACGCGAATACCGAGGGCCATCTGCCCACACCTGAACTCGCGCGAATCCTGGCCGGCCTGCTGACGCCGGGACCGGGCGAGAGCTACTCCAAGATCACGCCGCGCCCATGGATCTCCCACGTGGGCCGCGCCAACATCGACGAACAACTCTGTGCTTTCAACGCCCTGTGCACGGATGCGCAACTCTTCCAGCACGTCGAAGCTCAGCTGGAGCAGCGCCTGCAGGGGCCCGTATGCGCGGCGCGCTTCGATGCGGCCTTCGTGATCGTGCAACACCGTCAAGCGCGCTTGCGCGCACAGGCCTTTGCGGTGCTCGTCGATCACCTGGCGGACAATTGGCTGGCGGACGACGCCGCGCAAGCCATGCGCCAGCTCGCGCGCGCTCCCGACGAAGCCTTGCCGCTGGTGCGCGCCGCGTTGCCCGGCCGCGACGAGCAGCAGGCAGGACTCTTGAAGC
>JAYUOR010000389.1:0-3755 GCA_043760765.1 Planctomycetota bacterium
TGCGCCCGAATCGACCGGCGCCGAATCGCGCGAGAGCTGATTGTAGCCATGGCATCGGATGGGCCTCTGACCGGATCCAGCGCGGTTTTTTGGGATCGACTGCAGTCGAGCGCGGAATTCCGCGCCGGATAGGGCAGACAGGGCAAGATCATCCCTGGCTGACCGACCGCCCTGCCCCCGGCCAGCCGTGAACAACCGAGCGACGACCATGAAGATCACTCAGAAACTGCTCCTCGCAACCCTCACGTTCCTAGTCGTCGCACCCACGACGGCTCTGGCCCAGGTCCAGCTTTACCGAAGCCTCGGGGCCGCATCCGGAGACTCCTTGGGCAAGAGCGTTTCGGGCGCCGGCGACATCAATGCCGACGGCGTTCCGGATCTCCTGATCGGTGCGCCGTACTCAAGCATCGGTGCGCCGGTCGCCGGACAAGTGCAGGCGATCTCCGGAAAGACCGGCGCGCTGCTGCACACCTGGACCAGCACGTCGGTGGGTGAATACCTCGGCTGGGCCGTTTCGCCCGCGGGCGATTACAACCACGACGGAGTCAAGGACGTCGCGCTCAGTGCATTCGGCGCGTCGCCGAACGGCGAGGTGCGCGTGTATTCGGGCTCGACGGGTGCGCTGATCCATACGATTGTCGGCGGCACGGGCGAAGCGATCGGGCGAGCGCTCGCCGGCGGCGATCTCAACGGCGACGGTTGGGGCGATGTCGTCATCGGCGTTGCGAGTGCGACCGGCGAGGTTCGTGTTTGCACGGGCACCACCCTGACGGGCATTCTTTTCAGCTGGAGTGGCGCGGCCGTAGGCGACATGTTCGGTCGCTCGGTCGCGATCGCGGGCGACTTGGATGGCGATGGATATCCCGATGTGGTCGTCGGTGCTCCGGGCAACGACACCAACGGTCTCGACGCAGGCATGGTGCGCGCGTTCTCGGGCCGCACCGGGACGACTCCAGTGACTTGGACTTGGTTCGGCGACGACCTCATCGATGGTCTGGGCGATTCGGTCGCCGGCGCGGGCGATGTGGATGGCGATGGCTTCGGCGACGTGATTGCAGGAGCGCCGTACTACGAAGCCGGTGGTCACTACCCGGGCCTTGCGCGCGTCTATTCCGGCCGAACAGGCGCGACGATTCGCACGCTGTACGGAGATCCCGCCTGGAACTACTTCGGATCGGCGGTCGCGGGCGTCGGCGATCTCGACGGCGATGGCAAAGCCGAAGTCGCGGTCAGCGCGCCGGCGGGGTACAGCGGGCCCATGACCTACGGCGCGGTGCGCGTCTTTTCTGGTGCCAGCGGCGCGCCGCTCTATACGATCTTTGGCGACACCTACGACTCGTTCGGTTTTGGCATCGCGATGGCCTGCCCCGGTGATCTCAACGGCGACGGCAAGGGCGATCTGATGGTCGGCTCGAACGGCGACGCGGTTTACAGCGGATCCGCGCACACTTTCCTCTCTGCATGTGCGGTACCGACCGTCTACTGCGTCGCGAAGCCCAACGGACTGGGATGTCTTCCGGCGATCGCGTTCAGCGGCGCGCCGAGTGTTTCCGTCGGCGACAACTTCACGATCTCTGCGAGCAACGTGCGCAACAAGAAGCCCGGCATCATGCTCTGGAGCCTCGGAGCCGCCGCGATCCCCTTCGGCGGCGGAACCCTGTGCATCGCGCCGCCGATCACGCGCACGGCCGGACAGGATTCGGGCGGCTCACCGACGCCGGCGAGCGACTGCAGCGGTCACTACTCCTTCACCTTCACGCACGGCTACATGGCTTCGAAGGGCCTCGTCGCAGGCATGACCGTCAAGTCGCAATTCTGGTCGCGCGATCCCGGCTTCCCCGCGCCCAACAACATCGGTCTGACCAATGCGGTCGGCTTTGTCGTCTGCCCGTGATCGTACGGAGTAAAGCTCCACTCCGAACCATTTCCGCACCCGCGCCCCTGAGGAGAGCGGGAGCGGAAATGGTTCGGAGTGGAGCCTTACTCCGTACGCACTACTTGATGTGAATCGAAGCGGAGCGGGCCTGCCACCATGCTCGCAGGGCGGAGACTTCAGCGCTGCGGACGGCGTCGTTCCCGTCGGCGTGGAAGGGCAAGTCGGATTCGACGTGGGCTGCGAAATGCTCGAAGGCGTCCTTGCGAGCCTGCGCCGCGTCGCCGTGCTCCATCACGTCGAGCAGGAACGAAACACCTTTGGCGTCGCCTAGCTCGAGCGCAGCTTCGGCCATCTCGACTTTGATGTCGTCGTCTTGTTCTGCGGCGGCAGCGGAGAGGATCGCTGCGGCACTTCCGGGCTGATTGAGACCGCGAACGGCCTTCAACGCCTGCTCGCGCAGCAGATCGTTCGGCGTGCGCAGCAGGGCCTGAATTTGCGGCAGGAACTCCAGCGCCTTGCGCTTGACGATCAGGTCGAGCAGTTTCGAACGGACTTCGACGTCGGCGTTGGCCAAGAGGTCGGGAACCAGCGGCTGGACCGCTGACCACAGCTCCGGCTGCGCCTCGAGCGTGAGCAGCGCGATCATGCGCTCGCTTTTTGCCCCGGACTTCAGGCTCCGGACCACATCGACGCTTTCATGGCGCCGAAGCATCAGTGATCCGCCGAAGAACGCCGAGAACGCGATGGCGCCGATGACCAGACGCAGGCTCGCATTCATGCGATTCTTGCTGTGCAGCCAGAAGTGCACGACACCGGCGAGCACGAGAAATCCGCCGAAGCAGACCACGATCACCGGCCCGCTCGGCAAATCCTGGTAATAGGAGATCCACACGCCGAGCGCGCTGACCAAGGTCGCGACCACCCAGCCAATCACCAGCCGCACGCCGATGCGCTCGGCAAAGAGCACCGCGACCACCGCAGGAATGACCAGGTACGAGAAGACCAGGAGGACGCCCGCGATCGAGACCGAGCGCGTCACCACGAAGCCGAGTGAAACGTAGAACAGGAAGTCCCATAGGCGAACGTTGATACCGTTCGCCTCCGCGCGCGCCGGATCGATCGAGATCGCCAGAAAATTCTTGCGGAAGATCCAGTGAAAGATGCCGATGATCGTGTAGCCGATCGCCGTCTCGATGATCGTCGCGCCATTGACGAGCAGGATGCTGCCGGCCTGCAGGTCGTGCACCTCTTCCGCGCCATGCGGCAACTTCGCGCTGGCCAGCATCGTCGCCGCCAGCGCGACGGCGTAGGTGATACCGATGATTGCTTCATGCGGCACGCGCTCGTGCTTCATGCGCGTCATCGAAAAAACAACGGAGCCTACAAAGGTGAAAGCCAGCGCAAAACCCTTCGCCGCCCACGGAAACGCGTCGCTTTCCCACCCGAGCAGCGCGCCCCAGACGACGCCGAAGGCCGCAAGCGTCGCCAGCGCAAGATCGACGAAGATCACCTTGCGCTCGATGACGTGGATCCCGAGGTACACGTGAATTCCCGTGACCACCAGGCAGGCCAGGAACGGGTACAGCATCGAGTGGAAAAACGTGGCGTCCATGCGGTGTCCTCGGGCGGGCGATCAGTTCGTGGTTTCCGACGCGACGAGCTTGTCGAGGAAGTTCTGGATCAGGGCGAAGTAGTCGCTGATTCCGACTTCCGAACCGATGTCCATCGGCACGAGGACGACGTGCACTCCGGTCTGTGCCGTGAGATAGTCGGCGCTGGCCCGGTCGTAGAAGACCTCTTGCATCACGGTCTTCACGTGTTGCTGCTTGATCAACTCGACTACCGCGTCGCGGTGGCGCGCCGAGGGCGGAATGCCGGG
>JAYUOR010000390.1:0-3754 GCA_043760765.1 Planctomycetota bacterium
CTACTAAATGGCAATGCCAGGGCCGCAATTTTCTGAGCCACCGCGGAAACCCAGTATCGCGCCCACGCATCGCACGCAACTCTGCCCATTTTCAGTTTGGCATGCGCCGCTTTCCGGTCGCGAATAAGTTGCCGCCGTAACGTGACGAACGCATATGTCGCTAATGCCACTTGTTGCCTTGGCCCGATGAAAAGTAGCGTGCCGGATGTCTTTCTAAGTGGGGTCGTCTCAGAAAACGGAAAAAATCGTACGATAAGACCGAATTGCCGGGCGAGGCCACTGCCGGAGATGATAAACAAGGATCCTTGAAAGCGGCCCTTCGGAAAAGTTTAGCGACAGGCAAGTCGCGACCCATTGCCGCCGGTCACTCCTCGTGCAAGCGGCCGTTCACCCAATGAAATCATCCTGCGTCGCCGCCCAAGTCAAGTTGCTCGAGCCCGTCGGTCAATGCTGCGGGTCCCGGTTGCAGGATGTCGCACGACTTGATCTCACGCAGTCGGCCGTTGGGCACTGCTGGAGCTTGTCTCCACCCCTCCCGGGCAGCGACCTTCTCGGGTCCAATCCTCTTCCCGCACCACGACTCGACGATCACGTCCGGTGCGCGGCGCACAGGCTCCATAGCATCGAAGATCACACGATCACGACCGAGGCTCATGACGCCGAGCTCCGCGAAGACTTCCTCGCCACCGGCCATCGGGCTCCGGGCCCGACGGTGCAGCATAGGTCTCGCCGCGCGGCAATACAACCGTTGAGCCCGAGGCGCGTGCGTGCGTGTGCGCCGACCGGGCCGTCTACCTCGCTGGTTTCGCATCGACGTTGTGAGTAGAACGTCGACAGGATCTCGTCGTGCCGCTTCGCGAACGCGGAGGCGCCGTACATCACCATGCCGAAGAGGTTGGTGAACGGCGCGTCGCTTCCCAGGTGCTCGGCGTAGCGCCGGCCGTCGCCAGCGTTCCAAGCCACGACCTGCTCGGCGACGATGGCGCGGATCGCGGCATCGCAGGCAGCGTCCTGTGCGTGCAGCGCCAACAACGGCGCGAGCGCGGCGGTGGACAAGGCAATTTGAGTCTGTTCATCAGGCGTCTCCCGTTCGCGCGACGTACAGATGCGGCTGCGGGTGATCGAGGCGTTGGGCACCTCCATGACCCGATCCAGTCAGGCGCTCTCGCCAGCGTTTTGCGCGATCGGAGCGACGACGGTATCTCGCACCGATTCGTCGGGATTGACCAAGTCGCGCGAGAGAGCGTCGTACACCTGCTCGAGGCCTGCAAGGATGCGCGCAGCGCCGTTCAGGTTCGGGTTCTTTTCGAGCGCCAATTGCAGGTCGTCGATCGCCTGAGTCTTCAGATCACTGACCTCGACCACTTTGGCGGCCCCTTCTTCGTAGATGGAACGCGCTTCGTCGACGCGCCCGAGATGAAGCAAGGCCAGGCCCAAGTTGAAGTACACGAACGTCAGCGTGGGGTCGAACTTCAGCGCCTGCGTGCTCGCCTGTAGCGAGGCCTCCATGTCTCCGAGGTTGTAGTAGCTCCAACCGAGATACCCATACGCATTGCCCGCGCCGTGGTTGTCGCCAGCCTCGACGAATAGGCTTGCTGCGCGCTTGCAATCCTCCACGGCCTCCTGATATCGGCCGAGGTCAGCGAACAAATTCGCGACTTTAAGGTGCGCATCGGCGTCTCCGGGATTTTTTCTCGCCGCCTCTTGGTAGGCCTTCAGCGACGCTTCCGGCTGGTCCTGCAGATAGAGCGTCCATCCCACCAAACGATCAATCTCCGGGTCGTCCGGTGAAATCTCCGCAGCGAGGTCGAGCACGGCGCGCGTCTCGTCCAACCGCCCGACCGCCGCCAGTGCTCGGACGCGCATTTGCAGCACGAGCGGATCGGACGGAGCAACCTCCATCGCGCGACCGGACCACTCCACGGCTTCGTCGTACCGACCCAGGTTGTAGAAGACCACGCAAAGATTGTAGCCAACGTTGGCATCCTTCGGTTCGAGTTCCGTGTATCGAAGGTAGTAGTACATCGCGTCGACGAGCTTGTTCTGCTGAAGCAGCATGAAGCCAAGCCACTTGAGGGAGCGCATGTCCTGATAGTCCATCACCAGAGCCAGATGGAATTCCGTTTCCGCCTCGGCGAAGCGGCGTAACTCCGCGTAGATCTGGCCCAGCTTACCTCTATAGACGACGTTGGTGGGTTGCCAGTCGAGCCCCTTGCGGTACTTTGCGGCGGCCTGCTCGAGATCGCCGCGCTCATAGGCTTCGATAGCCTCGGCTTCGAATCGGTCGGCCTTGCGTACGAGCCATGCCTCCAGCGGCGCGACATGCTGCGCGATGCTCTGCAGCAGTGACAGGTACCACTTGTCGGACGGTCGAACAATAGCCTTCATGGGCGCGCGCTCAGTTCAAGCCGGACGGCGTCTTGGGTTGGAGTTGAGGTTGAGGCACCGACCGGCCGCGCGGCGACGTTCGAGACCAGTACTTCAGGAAGACGTCGATCTCGCGCTTGTCCAGTTCCTTCGATCGAAACGATTCGACCAGGGCCTCGATCATAAACAGCCTCTGATTCTCGATGCTGTCGAGTTGCGTCTTGGTCTTCACACGGGTGATGAAGCCCAGGGGGCCCACGAGGTCGATGTCTTTGTACTCGTCCATCAGCTCGTTTAGGCAGTCTTCCAAATTCTTGAAGCGCGACGCCCCAGGCGACGCCCGGTTTAGATTGACCAGGAGTCCCAGCGCGCCGCGGGCGGAGGGGTCGAAGACCGCAAAGGGTTGTTGGGGCGGCTTGCCGTACCTTCCGTTGACGAGTGGCACGTTCGTCTTGAGATAGCTCTCCAGTTCCGTCACAGTGGTCACCGTCCCGCTGTGGATCGCCTGCAGGACGCAGTACGTGAAGGATCCGTGTTTCAGCTCGTCGATCTCGTACGACAGATCCTGCGGGCCACAAGAGAAGAACGCAATGATGCCAGCCTCGATCAGCAATTGGCGGCTCGAGTCGCCGATCGAGATTGCGGCGCCCTTGGCGCCCTGATTCGTCTCGCGGCAGGCATCGACGAGAATCGCCGTGTTCTTGCAGCCGATCGACGTCAGCTGCGTGCTCAGCATATCGAGCGGCACCCCGAGCGTCGCTGCGTCGCGGAAGCTTGCGTTGATCGGCAGCAGATAGTCCTTGCCCTTCTCCTGAACGCCGTGGCCGGAAAAGTAGAAGATAAACAGGTCGTCCGGCTGCACGTCTTCGGAGTCTCGAATCGCGATCAGTTGCTGCAAAATCGCATCGCGATTCGGTTGGATCTTGGTGTCCTCGTGAATTTCATAGACGCCGTTGAAGCCTAGTTCGTTGCGAAAGACGGATGCGATCTCCTTCGCATCGTCGGCGCAGAACCGAAGCGCACCGACCTTGTAGCTGTTGACACCCACCACGACGGCCCATCGGCGTATCCCCGACGTCGGAGGCTGCATGAGGCCTTGGATGGCGAGCGGCCGGGGCGGGTCCCGCGGCAGTTGCGCGGCGTTTCGGTGCAGCGCGAATGACTGGGCCGCAATCGCTTCGTCTTCGAGATTGAACTCCGACACCGCAGGTGTGAACTTCCAAGGGCCTCCCGGTGTCTTGGCGTTGCGAGGCCAGATCGTCAAGTGGCCTTTGTCATCGATCAATTCGATTCGGCCCGCAGCGTAACCATGGCGGCGTTCGACCTTTTTCGCAGGGTCTCCGACGTGGAGAGTAACCAGAAGTTGGGGGTACTACGCGGCCTGCTG
>JAYUOR010000391.1:0-9910 GCA_043760765.1 Planctomycetota bacterium
CCAGCGAGCACGCGATCGAACGTGGCCAGGCGCTCGGCCAGTACACCATTGAATATGTACGACTGATACGAGCCAACCAGGAAGCGCAGCAAATTGCGATCGATCGACTGCACAGCCTTGCGCGCGTCACCCGTCCTCGCCATCGTCCCCACCGCGCGCAGCGAGTCGCGAAATCCGCGCGGCCAGGCCTTCGCGGCGCGCGCGAAATCGCCGGCATCGAAGAACTTGCGCGCCTTGAGCACCGTGCCCTTGTCGAGCGGGCCCGCGCGGCCGGCGAAGACGGCTAACGCTTCGGCGAAATCTCCGTGCAACAACGCGCGGCCGACCTGCCAAGAATCTCCGCGCAGGCCGAAACGTTGGGGCCCAAAATAGTTGGGCACACCGCCGGCGCCGAGTCGTTCGAGAACGCTTTGCACGTCGCCGGTTCGCTCGTCGGGAATGCCGCGCACCTTGATCGAGAAACGATTGCCCGCGAGATGGCCGAGCTTGAGTTTGTTGCCGTGCCGCTCGATCGCGAGCACGCGCAGGCGACCATGTCGCAAGCCCTCGATGCGCGCCGGATCCATGTGCTCGACCGACAAGCGCTGGCGTGTAATACCGACAGCGTCTTTCTGCCCGGCGTAACCGATGTCGCGCGGCCCAAGACCGAGCTGACGCGCGATGTCGCGGATCGCGTCCTGGGTGGTCAGGCCGCGTTTCTCGATCGTCACGAAAAGGTGCGTGCCCTCCCCGTTCGCCGCATAGAGCGGCAGCTCTTCGACTTCGAAGTCCTCGATGCGCTGCTTGATCAGCGCCGGAATCGGCGCAATGTCGCCAGTCAAGTACGGCCAGGGCCAATCCATGGGGCCGAGAAGTCTAGCGACGACAGCCACCGTTGCGGACGTCAAACTCTAGGACTGTGAATCTGTGGACACTCCTTGAGCGCGCCGCGCGTTCGCACCCGCGAAAAATCGCGGCTGTCGATGGCGAGACGCGCATCTGTTACGACGAGCTGCGCGAGCGCTGCGCAGCACTCGCCGCCGGTCTGCGCCTCGCGGGTGTCAGGCGCTCGGATCGCGTCGCCATCCTCGAGCCCAATTCGCTCGCATACATGGAGGCGTACTTCGCCGCCGCCGGACTCGGGGCGATCCTGGTGCCGCTGAATACCAGGCTCGTGCCGGTCGAGCTGGCGCGAATCCTCGGGCACTGTGGAGCGCGTGCGCTGATCGCGCACGGGTCGTTCGCGGAGTCGGTGAACGGCGTGCTCGCGGCCGGCGTTGAACTCGATGTGCTGGTCTGGACCTCGACGCCGAGTGCGACTTGCACGCGATCGTCGCTCGAGCTCGAAGCGCTGACTCGCACTGGCGCCGAGACCTTCGTAGCCGAAACGCTGGCCGACGAATTCGTGGCTCAGCTCTACTACACCAGCGGCACTACCGGCGATCCCAAGGGCGTGATGCTGACCCACGGCAACGTGAGCTGGCACGCGCTCGGTGCGCGCGCGGAACTTGCGCTGTGCGACAGCGACGTGTGGATTCATGTGGCGCCGATGTTCCATCTGGCCGACGCCTGGGCGACCTTTGCGATCACCTGGGCAGGCGCCACGCACGTTTTCGCTCCGCGTTTCGACGAGCAGAGCGTGCTCGATCTTTTCGTGCGCGAGCGTGTGACGCTGACCAATCTCGTGCCGACCATGCTGCAGCGCCTGGTGCACTTCGTGGGCGCGGCGCAACGCGACTACAGCTCGCTGCGCATGATCCTCTCCGGCGGCGCGCCGATCGCTCCTGCGGTCGTGCGCCGCATCGTCGAGACGTTTCGCTGCGAGTACGTGCAGACGTACGGCATGACTGAGACCAGTCCGTATCTGACGCTCTCGCTGTTGAAGGCTCACTTGAAAACCTGCGCGCCCGAAGTCCAGTTCGCCTATCGCGCCAAGACCGGCCGCGCGTTCGCGGTCGTCGATCTTTGCGTGGTCGGCGAGGACGGAGTCGAAGTCGCGTGCGACGGCGTCGCGGTCGGCGAGATTCGCGCCCGCGGGCCGACAGTGACGCCTGGATATTGGAACGACGCGCCTGCAACCGCTGCTGCTTTCGTCGACGGCTGGCTGTGCACTGGCGACCTGGCGACGATCGACTCCGAAGGCTACCTGCGGATCGTCGACCGCAAGAAGGACATGATCATCAGCGGCGGCGAGAAGGTCTATTCGACCGAGGTCGAAAACGTCCTCTATGCCCATCCCGCCATTCTCGAATGCGCGGTCTACGGCAGGCCGGACCCCGAGTGGGGCGAGCGCGTCGAAGCGGCGCTCGTGCTGCGACCCGGCGCGCCACGGGACGCCGATGCAATTCTCTTACATTTGCGTCAACAACTCGCCGGGTTCAAAGTTCCGCGCCGAATTCGATTCTTGGAAGAACTTCCGAAGACGGGCACCGGAAAAATTGCGAAGCGTTGGCTGCGCGACTCGAGCGCGCCCACGGACTAGAATCCGCGCACGGGATTCGATCTTGATCCCTGAACAAGGCAGTTCTGCATGCGCTCAGCAATCGTTGCGTCGTTTCTGTGTGTCGCTTTCCAACAGGCCCCGGTCGACACCAAAGTCGATTTCACGGCGCTCGGCAAGGCGTTCATCGCCGAACATTGTGATCCGAAGGCGACGGTGCCGTGCAAGATCGACGATGTCTTGGCCGCGAACTATGTGCGCATGACGATCGGGCCGTTCGACGTCGAGATTCCGCACGCGATGTTGGCGGACAAGCAGGGTATCGAGAATTTGCGCAACATCGCGCTGGCGCTTTCCTTGGAGGTCTCGAGCTGGGTCGAGTGGCAGGGAGCGGGAAAGGAGTTCACGCTCGAAATGACCACGATCGTGCCGGCCTGGACGAAGTCCTGGAAGCCGGTTAGCGATGCGGGGATCAAGCGCGCCAAATCGCGCGACATGCTCGACGTGATGGACGCGTCGGACACGGAGCGCGCTCAGTTGAAACTGATTTCGGATCTGTGCGACAAGACCGACAAGCTCGCGCTCGTTCCGCCCGAGGGCCGGCAACTGCCCCTGATCCTCGCGCCCACGCGCCTGGAGTTCATGCAGTGGAACGGCTATGCGGGCCTGCTCGACGAGAGCCTCAAGACAGTCAACTGGTTCGACGACGCGGCGCAGTGGACACAGTTCTGGTCGGGCTGGAATCTGGTTCTCGCACTCGAATACGCGCCCTGGACTGGTTTCGACCCGACCTTCAAGAGCTCGCAGCCGATGAAGAAAGTCGGCGACACGATCATGGCCCAGCACGTCGTGCAGCAGGCGACCTATGGCCTGCTGCGGACCTGCCGCCCGCAGGCGCCCGAGACTCGCTACGAAAGCGCGCTCGCGCTTTTGATGACCATCGACGCCTGCGGCGAAGTCAACACGGTCGAAGGCGCGGGCGGTGTCGGCACCAGCGGAGCGAAGACCAAGCCGTACTCGCGCTTCATCCCAGGCGGCAACCCCAAGGGCGGCACGTTGCCGGGACGCAGCGCGGCGGCGCTGTCCGTGATCGTCGAGAATCACTGGCGCAAGGGCCATGGCACCGACGGCTTCGCCGCGAATCTCAAGAACGGTCAGGTCGACGGCGTCAAGGCGGCCAAGGGCGAGAAGGTCGATCCGCTCGCGACTTTCGTGCTGCACAAGGAAGACAACACGGGCAAACACATCGTGCACGCGCCGTTCTTCGGTCCGCACGCCGACGAGCAGGAATATCCGCCGATCGAGTACCTGGTCGACTTCGCCGAGTTCTATCGCGCGTACAAGACCGGCTTCTTCTACTGGCTCGAACACAGCGGCATCGAACCGAAGGAACCGTCGAAGAAGTGGAACGATCTCGTGCGCGCCCTGCCGACGATGGACGACAAGCTCGACTTCGACAGCCTGCTCGCCAAGGTCTACGGCCTGCCGCTCAGCGCCAAGGACGGCACGACGGACAGCCTGGAATGGCGCTTCCTGAAGTCGATTTCGACTTCCAAGGCCAAGTGACCGTCAGGCTTCTGCCCGAATCGGACAGGCTTCAGACTGGCGCGTGTTCGCGCCGCAGCCACGCGATCAGGTCGGCCATGTCCGTCGGCAACTCCGACTCGAACATGAGCCGCTCGCCCGTAAGCGGGTGATCGAACTCCAGCTTGGCTGCGTGCAGCGCCTGGCGCGCGATCTGCGGCGCTGTCTTCGCCAGCGGCACGCGCAGCGGGCCGTGATGCTTGTACATGCGATCGCCGACGATCGGCAGGCCGATGTGGAACAGGTGCACACGAATCTGGTGCGTACGGCCGGTCTTGGGTTGGCAATCGAGCAGTGCGAAGCCGCGCAGCCTCTCGCGCACCGAATAGAACGTCGACGAGGCACGGCCTTCGCCGTCGGCGACGACCATGCGCTTTTGCGGCGCCTTCGGATTGCGATTGATCGCCGCGTCGATCCAATCGGAATCGAATCGCGGCTCGTTGTGGACGATCGCGGCGTAGGTCTTGACGACCGTGCGCGCGCGGAACTGCGCCAGCAGGCTCTCGAAACCCTGTTCGGTGCGCGCGAGCACCATCAATCCGCTGGTGCCCGCGTCGAGCCGGTGCACGATGCCCGGGCGATCGCGGCCCTGCAGGCTCGGCATGGCGCCGAACTCGAGCGCGGCAAGTTCGCTGACCGTCGCGCCGCGCAGCGTGGGTGTCGGGTGCGCCAGCTGGCCGGCGGGTTTGTCGATGACGAGAAAGTGCTCGTCGACGAAAACCTTGGCCAGCGCTTTCTCGCCCGCGTCCTCGACCCGCTGCAGGTCGCGCTCGCGCGCGTCGACTTCGAGTCTTGCCCCGGCCCGCACGGAGACTCCGGGCTTGGTCGGCACGACGCCGTCGACACGCACGGCGCCTTCAGCGATCCAGGCCTGGATGCGCGTGCGCGAGACCGTCGGCAACAAGTCGGCCAGGCAACGGTCGAGGCGCTTGCCCTGCTGCTCGATCGGGACGCTGAAGGTCAGGAGCGTGCTCGGAGTGTTCGTTGGAATGGCCATACTCTATGGACCGAGCATCGCAGACTTTTGCTGCGAGCGGGAGCGCGGACTCGGATCTGCGCGCAAATGTGCCTCCACGCGCGCTGGTGCCCCATCGCGGGAGTAGTTACCGTTCCCGTGCGCCCGGCTAGTTTTCAGTGCTCCTGACCCTCGCCGCCCCCCGCGATCCGCACCTCGCCACCCAAGGCGCTTCAGATTCGCTGACCTTGCTCCGGATCCAAGGAGAAGAATGGCCGTGATGATTCCCGCTCTCGCTTCGCTGCTTCTGTTCGCGCCGACCCAGGCTGCGAAGTCGACGCCGCCTCCGGGCATGGTCCTGATTCCAGGCGGGCCAACCTGGATCGGCACCGACCGCACGGAGCTCGAGAAGGCTGCCGCCGACAACGTCGCGCGCTTCATGAACATGGCGAACGAGACGCCGCAGTTCCAACGCAACGTCGAGAGCTTCTACCTCGGTGTCACCGAGGTCACGAACGAGCAGTTCGCCGAATTCGTCAAGGCCGCCGGCGCCAGGCCGCCGGACTCGTGGGGTCTGAAGGCGATCGACGAGGCTTCGCAGCAGTACGTCCTGGAGATCGGCCAGAAGCGCAATGCAGCGCGCGAGGCAGGCAAACCGGTGCCGGATTTCCCGCCCTTCGATCAGGTGCAGTGGTGGAACGAGCAATGGAAAGGAGCGCTGTGGGAAATTCCGGCTGGGCAGGCGACGTTGCCCGCGGCGTACATCGACTATGCCGAGGCGGAGAAGTACGCGCGCTGGGCGGGTGTGCGCCTGATGAGCGAGTTCGAGTTCCAACGCGCAGCGCGTGGTTCTTCCAAGAGCAATTATCCCTGGGGCGACAAATGGGATCCGCTCCTGTGCGCGAACGGATCGCAGGGACTCAAGGGCGCCAAACCTGTCGGCAGTTATCCCGGGGGCAAGTCGGCGCAAGGTGTCTTCGATCTCTCCGGAAACGTCTGGGAGTGGACGTCGAGTCCGTTCGTCGAATACCCCGGCTTCAAGGTGGTGAAGGTGCGGCGAGAGAACAAGACCATCGACGGGTTGGTGGATTGGAATGTCCAGCAACGCGTGATGGTCGGCGGCTCCTTCGCCAACGAGAGTCCGTCTGCGGCGCGCATCACCACGCGCCGTCCGACGGACCCCAAGCAATCCGCGGACGCCATGGGCTTTCGCATCGCCGCGAGCCAGGCCGTCGGCACTGACGTCGCGACCGGGCTGTTGCGGATGGGAGCCGATCAGTTTCCGCCCGAAACGAAGTACGACGAAAACAAGTCCGTGATCTGCGATCGCTGGCGCACGCTGCCCGGTACGAGCGAGGTGCCGGGCTACAGCGTGATCGCCGGATACGACTTCGTGGTCTTCGTTCCTGCAGTCGGGCTCGACTTCACTTCGCTGGGACAGATGGAACAGGCCTCGCTCGACAAGGGGCCGATCCCGCTCGGTGTGCTGGCGACGAATCAGGCGCTTTTTTCCCCGGCGCTTCCCGCGGGTACCTACGCGATCGGTCTGCGCGGGCCGGGGCCACTGAAGAGCCACGAGTCGATTTGCTCAGGGACAACGGACGCAAAGGCAGGTTCCGCGGCGGAAGGCGTCAGCTATCCGGAAGGATTCAAGCCGGAGAAGCGCAATCTGTTGTTCTACGACAAGCAGCGACAGATCGTGGCCGCGGTGCATCTCGAGGCGGCGGAGTTCGTCGTGCCGACGCATGGCTCGGTCGAGATTTCGAGCGGCGAACTGGAGGTCGTCGAGGAAGGAAAGTCGAATCAGGTCAAGACCTCGACCGTGCTGCTGCATGTCAACAGCTGGGTCAAGGTCTCGAACAAAGGCCTGGGCTACGCGATTCCGCTCGCCTTCGCCGCCGACTCAGTGAGCGCCGACTGGCGCCACTGATCGTTCACATCCCCGCGAGGTTGCGGGCGATCAGTTCGTTCTCGACGCGGATCTCCTGCAGGCGGGCGCGCTCGCCGGCGACAATGCCAGGATCGGCCCTTTCGACGAAGGCCGCGTTGCTGAGTTTGCGCTCGAGCGCTTCGATTCCCGACTTGCCCTTGGCGAGCCGCTTCTCGAGCACATCCTTCAACTTCGACAGGTCGACGTCGCTGGTCAGTTGCACGATCACTTCGATCGTTCCCGCGACAGCCACGGCGGAGGCCGGCGGACGCGACGCCGACTCGGCGACGGTGATCTCTGAAAGGAAGGCGATCGTCTTGCACGTATTCTGATGCTGCGTGAGCACCTGACGGTCAGCGCCGTCCTTGGCGACGATCGTGGCGGCGAGCGGCGTGCGCTCGCCGAGCATGGTCAGCGCGCGCACGTTGCGCACGGCGCGCACCAACGACTGGATCGTCTCCATCGACTGCATCCAGCTTCCTGCGAGAACCGCTCCCTTGGACGACGGCCAGCGCGTGTTCATGAGCAACGGCTGGCAGCGCGCGAGCTTTTCTCCCAGCGCCTCCCACAGCGCTTCGCTCAGGAAGGGCATGAACGGGTGCAGCATTTGCAGCGTGTCCGACAAGACAGACGCAAGCACGCCGCGCGCCGTGCGCGCACCGTCGGTCGCGCTGTCCGCGAAGCGGCCCTTGGCGAGTTCGAGGTACCAGTCGCAGAAGTCGTTCCAGATGAAGGCGTACAGCTCGCTCGCCGCGTCGTTGAAGCGATATTCATCGAGCGCCTTGGAAACGTTGGCCAGCGTCAGATTGCGACGCGTGACGATCCACTGATCCTCGAGCGTCTCGAACGCCGCCGGATCGCGCGAAACCTCTGGGTTGCCGCCGTCGAGATTCGCGAGCACGAAGCGGGTCGCGTTCCAGACCTTGTTGGCGAAGCGATAGCCCTGATCGAAACGATCGGGCGAGAGCTTCACGTCCTGGCCCTCGTTGGTCAGAAGGATCAGCGAAAGGCGCACGGCATCGGCGCCGTACTTCTCGATCATCTCGATCGGATCGATGCCGTTGCCGAGCGACTTGGACATGCGCCGGCCTTGCGCGTCGAGCACGGTCGCGTGGATGTTGACCACGCTGAAGGGACAGCGCACCTCCGCTCCGTCCTTCGCCGCGCGCACGCTCTTCGGATCGATGAACTCGTAACCCGCCATCACCATGCGCGCGACCCACAGGTAGATGATGTCGCGCGCCGTCGACAGGAACTGCGTCGGATAGAAACGCGCCAGATCCTCGGACTTTTCGGGCCAGCCGAGCGTCGCGAAGGGCCACAGGTACGAAGACGCCCAGGTGTCGAGCACGTCCTCGTCCTGGCGCACGATCGGTTTCTTCGTGATCGGGTGCGACGACCCGAGCGCGAGGTCCGTGCGCGAGGCGAACGGCACGCTGTCCTCGTCGTACCAGACCGGAATGCGATGGCCCCACCACAGCTGGCGCGAGATGCACCAGTCGCGCACGTTCAGGAGCCAGTCCAGGTAGACCTTGGTCCAGCGCTCGGGCACGAAACGCAATTGGCCGCTCTTCACGGCTTCGATCGCCGGTCCGGCGAGCGGCGCCATTTTCACGAACCACTGCTCGCTGACCATCGGTTCGATGATGCTCTTCGAGCGATCCGACAGCGGCACGTTGTGCTCGAGCTCTTCGGTCTTCTCGAGCAGGCCTTGCTCCTCGAGTGCAGCGAGGATCGCCGTGCGCGCTTTTTCGCGCGGCATTCCGGCGAAGGGACCGCCTTCTTCGTTGAGCTTGCCGTCCTTGGTCAGGGCGCTGATGATCGGCAGATGGAAACGCTGCCCGCGCTCGTAGTCGGCGGGATCGTGGCCGGGCGTGATCTTGACCGCGCCGGTGCCGAACTTCGGATCGACGCTTTCGTCGGCGACGACGGGAACTCGGCGGCCAATCAGCGGCAACGTGAGGTACTTGCCGACCAGATCGCGATAGCGCTCGTCATCGGGATGCACCGCGACGCCCGTGTCCCCCACCATGGTCTCGGGCCGCGTCGTCGCGACCGTCACCGTGCGGCCGGGTTGTCCTTCGACTGGATAGCGCAGGTAGTAGAGCTTGTCCTTGCGCGTGACCATCTCGATCTCGTCGTCCGAGACCGCCGTCTCCAACACGCAGTCCCAGTTCACCAGGCGCGCGCCGCGATAGATCAGGCCCTTCTCCCACAGCCGCACGAACGATTCGCGCACGGCCGTCGACATGCCGTCCTCAAGCGTGAAGCGCGTGCGCGACCAGTCGCAGGACGCGCCCAGACGCCGCAGCTGCTCGAGGATCGCCGTGCCGTGCTCTTCCTTCCATTTCCAGATCTCGGCGACGAAGGCTTCGCGGCCGAGCGCTTCGCGCTTCTTGCCTTGCTCCTTGAGCAACTTCTTCTCGACCACCGCCTGAGTCGCGATGCCCGCGTGATCCGTGCCCGGCAGCCACAGCGCTTCGTAGCCCAACATGCGCCGATGGCGAATCACGATGTCCTGGATCGTGTTGTTCAGCGCATGGCCCATGTGCAACACGCCCGTCACGTTGGGCGGCGGGATCATGATCGTGAAGGGCCCGAGGCTGTCCGGGCCGGGCGCACGCGGCGCGAAACCGCCGCTCTTTTCCCAGGCAGCGTAGATCGCGGCTTCGTGTTGCTTGGGATCGAATGTCTTGCCGAGTTCCATGGGATTTCCTGAAAGGGCCGCACAGCCTACGGTGCGCGGGCCGTCCGGGCCACAGATCAGCGAGCGCTCAGGTCGCTCCGCTGTCGAGTCCGACCAGCACGGTCCCAAGGAAACTCTTGGCGCGCGCCGAATTCAGGGACACGTCGGCCGGGCGCACGTTCGCGAGACCCGCGCGCTGACGCGTCGTGGCGAGAATTCGCGCGCGCGCGCGGTCGGCGCGCAGGCCCTGTTGGCGCAGCGCGCGCAGGCCAAGTTCGTAGCGCGAGATGCGCTCGGGTCCGGCGACGTGCAGCAGGCCGCTGCTTTGATGCCCCG
>JAYUOR010000392.1:0-9901 GCA_043760765.1 Planctomycetota bacterium
TTCACCGCACGGATGTCCGCCTGGGCTTGAGCAACGTCGTACTCCAGGCGGATGAAACTCACGTTGGAACCGTCGTACATCGCGTACGACAAACGCGGATCGCCGTCGCGCGGCTGCCCCACGGATCCAACGTTGACGAGCGCGCGGTTCTCCGCCGTGGCGGAGAGCGCGTAGGGTCCCTCGGTCTGCTTCGGGCGGTAGAAGCGGCCGTCCTGGTAGAAGATCGCGGGCACGTGACTGTGACCGACGAAACATGCGAACGCGGACTGCGCGTCGTAGGGTCGCATGCGTTCGAACACGGCTTTCATCTTCGCGGCGTCGCGACTGTCGCGCGGCAGCATGTACTCGCGCACGGGATCGCGCGGGCTGCCATGGGCGTACATGGCGCCGGGCTCGCTGACCAGCGGCGCGAGCTTGGCAAGGAACTCCCAATACTGGTCGGCGCGCGACTGCTCCACTCCCTGCGAGAGCGCGCCGCGTGTCCACTCGATGGCGGCGCGTGCGTTGGGGTTGAAGTCCTCGGCTGAGTTCAGCAGTGCGAACTCGTGGTTCCCGAGCAGGCAAAACCCCGCGGCAAGTCCAGCCCCGTGTGGAGTCGAGGGGTCGATCAGGCCCATCACCAGCTCCAGGCACTCGCGCGGCTTGGCGCCGTAGCCAACCACGTCGCCCAGGCAGACGAAGCGCTCGACCCCCTTGCCGCGCGCGTCGGCGACGGCGACCTGGAGCGCCGGCCAGTTGCCGTGCAGGTCAGAGATGATTGCGGTCTTGGGGAAGGTCACGATGGTTCGGCCAAAAAAACAAAGCGCGCGCAGCCCACACGAGCAAGCTGCGCGGGGCGGAGAGTATCCTGGTCGAGAGCGGGCCAGGCAAGAAGTCCTCGCTCCTAACTGGCGATAGTCTCGAACCTATGCAGACCCCCACCGCCGCCCTGCTGCTGCTTTGCGCCCTTTCGTCCTGCCTAGCCTCGGGTGATCCCGTCCGTGGGCCGGCCGAGGCCGAACCTGTCCTGGCCCGGGTCGACGGCGAGCAGGTCTCCAACGTCGCTTACCGGCGCTGGCTCGCGGACGTTTACGGCAGTCCATCGCGCGACGAATACATCGGGCTGTGGCTGCTGGAACGCGAGGCGCGGCGC
Source organism: Planctomycetota bacterium (assembly GCA_043760765.1). Lineage (GTDB taxonomy): Bacteria > Planctomycetota > UBA1135 > UBA1135 > JADJQU01. Next base: position 1,133 of record JAYUOR010000392.1, read on the forward strand.
ATGGGCATCGAAGTCAGCGCGCAGGAAATCGACGCGGCCCGCGAGAGCCTGTGGACCACCTGGATCCGTGAACGCCTGAACGGCGATGCTTCGGCGCTCGACGCAGAGCTTGCCCGGCAGGGCCACGATCGAGCTAGTTACCAGCGCTGGTTCTATTGGCAGAAGCGCCGCGAACTGCTCGCTTCGAAGATCATCCGCCACGACCGGAAGCTCGACGAGTCGCTGTTGCAGCGGCGCTTCGAGCGCGATTTCGGCCCCGCGGGAGTGCGCACTCAGGTACGGCTGCTGGTGCTGACTCGCGCGCGCCTCGCGCTCAAGCTCTCGCAGGAAAAGGACGCGCGCACCCTGACCGCAGCCGAGCTCGACCTGCAGTTGATGGAAAATGCGCAGGCACTGCGCACGCGCGCGCTGGCCGACGAGAAATTCGAAGACCTCGTGCGCGCCGAGAGCGACGACCTTGCCGTGCGCAAGAGCGCCGGTCTGTGCGACGACCAGCAGTGGCGGGTGCGCGGTTTGGCCTTCGTGCGCGCCGCCGAGGCCGCGCCGCTGAACGTCGTACAAGAGCCGGTCCCCAATTCGAGCGGCATCGACCTGTTCGAAGTCGTTTCGCGCGAGCAGACGGCCTTCGCCGACGTGCGCGAAAAAATCCGCGCTCAGATGCTCGCCGAAACTGCGAGCCTCGACGAGGTCACGGAGCTCGATCGGCGCCTGCGCTCCGCGAGTCGGATCGAGCAGCCCTGAGCGCGACTCCGCGCCCATCGACAGCCGGAGTGGCGTGCAGCAGTAGCGCGAACGTCGCCGCGCAACCGCCCAGTCCCAGTGTCCACTGCAAGAGCCCGCGCGCGAAGGCGCCGGCCGCGATCGCCGGAAGTGCAGCGAGCGCCAGCGTCAGCGCGACCCTGCCTGGCCCGAATCCGCGCGCGGCCAGGCGATGCGCCAGATGGACGCGATCGCCGATCCACCAGGCGCGGCCCTGCTGACGGCGCACGAAGACGACGCGCGCAAGGTCGAGCGCCGGCAGAAAGAACGCTCCCCAGGCGCTCGGTTCGCAAAGCAGCAGTAGCGCGATCAGGTGACTTCCGCTGTCGCCGAGCAGCAGGCTAGCCGGCATGCGCCGATGCAAATTGAAGGCGAGCACGCAGCACAGCAGCACAGCCGCCGCGGGCCGCGCCGGTGCAAGCGCGAGCGCCGCGCTGAGCAGCAGAACTCCGTCGGCGTTGTCGTAGGTATTGGCGAGATTCTGCGCGGCGAGCGCGGCCGCAAAGCCAGTCGCCATCGTTATCGGTCCGGACTCGCGCAACAGAAAAGCAAGGGCCAGCGCGGGCAAGCTCTGCAGTCCCAGCTTGGCGCGCGCGCTGAGTCCGGAGTCCGATCGATCGTCGAGCAGGCCGACGAGAAGCGCTAGGAACAGTGTGGGCAATTCAGGGCGCCATGCGGCGGGCTCCCCATGCGCAACGAGCGCGGAGAACACGAGCCCGACGAACAGGGCGAGCCCGCCGACCAGGCACTTTCCCTGGACTTGGGAATCACGGTGCAATCCGTGTCCGCCGCCGCGATCTAGCAAACCGAGCGGCCCGGCAAAATGCGCGAGGGTTTTCGCGCTCAATGCGCCGGCCAGCGCGGGAAGTGCCAGATCCGCGAGACCCGCGATCCCGATCAGGTCAGCCAGAAGAACTGCGTGGGTCATGCTCGCGGAGCGCCGCGAGGCGGCCCTACGTAGATGCCGCGCGCCTCGATGTATTCCCGCACGCCGGCCGGCAGCAGACACGGCGCGACGTTTCCGCGGCCCAGCGCCTCGCGAATGGTGCTTGAGGCCACGACCACAGGGCTGCAAGGCACGATGGCACGCTCGATTCTCGCCGCGAGTTCCGGCGAAAATTCCGCGCGCAAGTTTTCGAGCGTCGGCCCCATATCGACTTCGCGCGGAACGACGATCGGCTCGATCAGTTGCAGCAAGCCGGCCGCGTCCTTCCACTTGGAAAAGCCGCGCAGGTTGTCGCTTCCGAGCACCAGGAAAAGGCGCGCGTCGGGATGCAAGCCCCAGCGTGCGCGCAGCTCGCGCACACTGTCGATCGTGTAGGAAATCCCGGCACGCTCGAGTTCGAGCGTGTCGACGAACCAATCGGCGCGGCCACGCAGCGCCAGCTCGAGCATCGCCACGCGGTCGGCGCCGTCGGCCAGGAGTTGCCCTGGTTTGTGCGGCGGCTGCGCGGCTGGCAGGAACAACACGCGTTCGAGCCCGGCCGCCTGGGTAGCGGCCTCCGCCACGTGCAAATGCCCACAGTGGACCGGGTCGAATGAGCCCCCAAAGAGCCCGATGCGTCGCAGCTTGCCCCATTCGACAGGCCGGATCGAACCCGACGCTCCAGGGGCCGCCAGGTTACCTGCCGGGGCCCCCGGGTAGAGGCCCCTTGCGCCCGAAGGATCGGGTTTTGGAGCCGAGAAAGGATCGATAGGCACGCCCACGTTGACCCCCTCCTAACCGGCCCATAGACTCTGGCGCAAGTTTTGCCCCGGAAGCTGTCGGCCTGATCGATGCGCTTGCGAGCACAAGACCCATCCCCCCCACTGCGATTCTTGAGCCCCCTGTGACCTCCGGCCGCCCTCCTCGACCGCGACCGAAACCAACCATGAAACTTCTCCCCGCCACCCTCGCCGGAATCGCCCTTGCAGCTCTGGCCTCGAGTTGCGTCACCCCGACCTCCGCGCAGTCCAACCACTGGCGGGTCGAATCGATCGGTCCACGAATCACGTACCACCTGTTCGGGTACGACGGCACGCGCGATGGAACGGCGCTGGACTTCGGTCTGCGCGAAGCCTCGAGCGTCGGCAAGACTCTGAAGCGTCGGCTGCTCAATTGGAACCCGGACAATCCGCTGACCGGCGACCTGTAGGCAACCGGCCCCGCGACAAGCTCAGGACCTGCGCGCCGCTACGCGGCGCGCAGGTCCTGAGCTTTTTTCTGCGCGGCGCGCCACGCTCAGGAGCGCAGGTGCGAGAGCGCGAGCTCCAACGCATCAGCTTCCTGGGAGCGGATCCAGCGGATCTCGGGAAAATGACGCAACCAAGTGCGCTGGCGGCGAGCGAATTGGCGCGTGCGCAGATTGACTCGCGCCTCGCAATCCGCGCGGCTCAAGCGGCCGTCGGCAAGTTCCAGGACTTCGGCGTAGCCCAGCGCGGCCCCCGAAGTCAGGCTGAATCCTCCGCTGTCGCGAATGCGGCGCACCTCTTCCACCCAGCCCGAATCGAGCAGCGTGCGCGTGCGCAAGGGAATGCGCGCATCGAGTTCAGCCACACTGACTTCGAGCGCGACGATTTTTCGCGCGCGTCCCTGGGAGCGGCCCTCGCCGTCGCGCCACTCGCGCTGCCAATCGGAAAGCGCGCGGCCGGACTGCGTGTGAACTTCGAGCGCGCGCAGCACGCGCTTCTTGTCGTTGGGATGCAGGCGCTTGGCGCTCGCCGGGTCGACGTTTTGAAGTTCGAGGAACAGCGCCGCGCTGCCCTCGGCGAGCCAACGCTGATCCAGGCCCGCGCGCAGGACTGGGTCGACTTCCGGCCCGCGAAACAAGCCGTGCGTCAACGCCTTCAAGTACAGCGCCGTGCCGCCGACGAACAAAGCCGAGCGCTTGCGGGAGCCGAGCTCAGCGACCAGCGCGCGCGCGTCGTCGACGTAGCGCGCCACGGAGTAACTTTCGCTGGGTGGGACCAGATCGATCAGGTGATGCGGGATCCGCGCGCGCAGTTCGCGATCGGGCTTGGCCGTGCCGATGTCCATGCCGCGGTAGACGAGCATCGAGTCCAGACTCGCGATCTCGGCCTGCATGGCGAGCGCCAGTTCCGGGGCGAAGGCGCTCTTGCCCGACGCCGTCGGTCCCACCAGCAAAGTGAGCGGCTGCGCTTCCAGCGGATCGGGTGCCATGGGCCGCGCAGAATAGGTCCGCGCCGCCTCGCGCGTAAGTCACGGGGCAAACACACGGCCCGGCCCGTGACGCTCGCGCTCGAGTGGACTACTGTGGCGAGCATGGCCATGACCGTATTTGCCCCGTTCCATTGCCTGCGCTCGGCGCTCTTCCTGGCAGCGCTCGCGGGAGTCCAATCGACGCCGCCACTGCCCGCCGCGACGTCCCAACTGCCGACGGCGACTGCCGCCCCGCAAGAAAGCCAAGCCTTGCCCCCCGGCACGACAGCCGAAACTCGCGCGCTCTGGACGGCGCTGGTCGAAGCCCTGCGCCCACAGGTCGGAACGCAGGCGCCTACGGCAATCACGGCCTTCGATCTATCGATCAAGACGCGCGTGACCACCCTCAGCGAGGCTGGCGGCGCCCAGAAGAACGACGTTCAGTTGCGCTATCGATTCCTGTGGCCCGGCTTCGTGCGCACGACGCTGGTCGAGAGCAAGGTCGAGCGCATGCGCGGACCGGACGGCGACTGGCTCTTCGATCCCGAAAAGCACGACATCGTGCAACTTGCCGGCGCGGACTTCGCGCAAGACCGACGCGAGCTCTCGCAGACCGTTTCGATCGCGCGCAACTATCTCGCGCTCGCCGAGCCTGGACGTCTGCGCATCGTGCGCCTCGAACGCATGCAGGCCCCGCCCGCGGGCCTGCCGAAGTTCGACCCCAAGGACGAAGCCACGCCCAAGGACACGGCGCTGACACGCGCGGCAAGCCTGGATTGGATCGCGGTCACGAGTCCTGACTTCCAGGTCGTCGAAGCGCTCAAGAGCAAGGATCCGAGCAAGGCCGCGCCGCTGTTCACCGCGCAGATCGGACTCGATCCGAAAAGTCACTGGCCGATGCTCGCCGTGATCTGGCAGGACGAGCAGGCAACGATGGTCGCGGAGACGGCGGTGCTCGTCGACCTGGTCAACGAGAAATACTACAAGCGCATCAACGGCCGCCTGGTGCCGACTTTCTTCCGCGTGCACGACCCGCGGCTGCCTTCGTCGCCGTTCAGTTTCCAGAACGAAGCGCGTGTCGCGGTGTTCGTGATGGACGGCAGCACACTCGATGCCAAGCTGACCGCGGGCGATTTTCGCCCGCCGAAAAAATAGTCAGCGGCGGTGGAAGGCCTTCTCCAGATCGGCCAGCGTGAATCGCACACGCGTCGGCCGGGCGTGTACGCAGGTCTGATCGCTCTCGATCCCGGCGCCCTGGGCGAGTAGCGCGCGCATCTCCGGCTCGCTCAGCGTGTCCCCCGCCATCACCGAGGAACGGCAGGCGGCGCGGTGCAGCACTTCCTCGAGGACTTTTTCGCTGTTGGGCGGAACTCCGCGCTCCTCGATCAATTCGAGCATGTCGCGCACCAGGCTTGCCGGATCCGCGCGTTTCAATCGCGCGGGGAGACCATGGATCGCGACGGATGTGGCTCCGAAGGCCGCGACGTGGATGCCCAGCGCTTCGAGTGCCTGCTTGTGTTCCTCGGCCAGGCCCACCTGGACGCGCGAAAGTTCCACGACTTCGGGCACGAGCAGGTGCTGGGTCTCGATTTCGTGGCGTTCGAGATCGCGTTTGAGGCCCTCGAACGTGATGCGTTCGTGCAGCGCGTGCTGATCGAGGATCTCAAAGCCGTCGGCGAGCGCGCGCACGATGAACGTCTTCGCGATTTGCATCACGGGCGCGTCGGCTGGAGCCTGCGCGGGCGGCAGCACTCTCGGCGTGCCCGCGGGCAATGGCCCGCCCCCGACTTCGCGCACCACCGGCAGTTCGCGCGCGCCCACGGCACTCTCATTGCCCGTGCTCCAGCGCAGCGCCGCCGTGGTCTCGTTCCCCTGCGGCGCGAAGGAACCTTCGCGACGCACGGCGCGCGCGAGCAGCGATTCACCGGGCGTCGACATGTCGGTCGTGCGCAGCGCCTCGCGCAGATGATGGACGAGGAATCCGAACAGGCGACGCTCGTCGCGGAAGCGCACCTCGGACTTGGCCGGATGAACGTTGACGTCGACTTGCGCGGGATCCATGGAAAGCGCCAGGAAGGCGACGGGCTGACGGCCTTCGATCAGGAATCCGCGATAGGCATCCTTGAGCACGCGCGTCAGGATCCTGTCGCGCAGCGGCCGGCCGTTCAGGAACCACATCTGCCTTGCGCTGTCGTTGCGCGCAAGCCGGGGCGGAGCGACGAAGCCCGAGAGGCGCAACGAACCGTCGCGAGCTTCGACCGGCGCGAGCGCCTGCGAAAGTTCAGCGCCGAAAGTCCGGCGCACGCGCTCGCGCAGATTCATGCCCGCTTCGACGTCGAACAGCCTGCGGCCATCGTGCGTGGCGACGAAACCGACTCCGGGATTGGCGAGCGCCAGTCTCTGGATCACGTCGAGGCAGCGACCGAGTTCCGTGGCCATGGTCTTCAGAAATCTGCGCCGCGCCGGCGTGTTGAAGAACAGATCGCGGACTTCAAGGGTCGTGCCCTCGCTCGCGCCTGCCTCGCGCGCGGCAGAGACGTTGCCACCTTCATTGTGGATTTCGGCTCCGTGCAGCGTGCCGCGCTCGCGTGAGATGAGCCGCACACGCGCGACCGACCCGATCGACGCCAGAGCCTCGCCGCGAAATCCAAGCGTCGCGATGTGATCGAGATCGGCGACTTCGCGCAGTTTGCTGGTGGCGTGGCTGGCGAAGGCGAGTTCCAGGTCGGCCGCGCCCATGCCAATGCCGTCGTCCTTGACGCGCACCAGCGAAACTCCGCCCTCGGCCAGGTCGATCTCGATGTGGCGCGCATCAGCGTCGAGCGCATTTTCGATCAGCTCTTTCAGCGCAGACGCGGGTCGTTCGATCACCTCGCCGGCAGCGATCTGGTTCTTGACCAGCTCGGGCAGCAGCACGATCCGCGAAACCGCCTGGCCGCTCATGTTCGAGACGCGCCGCGCGCGCGGCGCCAACACACGGCGAAAACCGCTAGATCGTTTTCGTCGACGACGTGTCCGCTGCGCGCCTTGCGCTCCATGCGAACCAGGTCGGCGGACATCGCGCGCCACTCGGCCGCGTCGCGCGCTTCGAGCGCGGCCTGGAAGTCGCGCATTTGGAACGCGCTGACACCCGCTTCCTTGGCAGCTTCCTCACTGGACTTTCCCTGACGCATGGCCTCGCTTGCGAACAGACCGCGGCGCACGCTCGAGCGCAATCCGCTGAACAGGATCTCGCGCAGCGCGTCGGGCTTGACTTCGAGCTTGCCGTCCTTGCTCTTGAAACCGGAGTGGAAAAGGCCCTCGTTGCCCTGTAGCGACGCGCGCAGATCGCCACGCGCCAGCGCGGAAGCCACGTCGAAGGGCGAGACGGGGGCGGCTGCGTCGAGTTCGCGAAAGAAATCCGCGCCGGAAGAGTGTCTGCACTCGGCCAGCTTGCTGTCGAGCGCGCACAGATCGCCGCCGACCGCGGCGACGAGCAGCACCGCCTGGTCGGAAGTCACGCGGATGCCAAGTTCCTTCGCGCGGCCCGCCACCCACTCGCAGACTTCGGTGCGCCGCGGATCGGGATTGCGCTCCCAGGGCGCGGGCTTGTCGTAAAGCTTGCGGAAGGACAGCAGGCTCCCGCCACTGGCCACGATCGACTTGACCGTCGCGTTGTCGGCGCGCAAACCCTCGGCGACCAACACCACGCAGCCGGCCTTGGAGGCGAGGAATCTCGCGATGGCGCGCGCCACCGGGCGTTCCTTGCCGTCGTCCTTCTTGAGCAAGTCCTCGGGCGCCTGCACGATCACCAGGCGGCCGGCCGCGAACAGTCCGCCGCCGCCGAGGTCATCCTGCAGACGCAGCGCATCGAACCCGGAATCTCGCGTGTCGTGGCCGCAAAGCTCCAACTTCAGCGCGCGCGCGCTGACGCGCAGCAGGTCCAACGCGGCGTTGCGGTAGAAAAGTTCCTCGCCGCGAACGACGTAGCCGGGGGCCAACGCGCCGCCCGTCAGGGCCGTGCGCAAGGCGCCGAGAACTTCTTCGGGATGCGTTTCTTTCGCCACGGCGCGCCATTCTAGCCAGGCGCGCGGGCTCGCGAACTCAGTTGTGCAGGTCGAGCGCCAATCCGACGAAAAGGCCGACGCCGACCCAGCCGTTGAACGTGAAGAAGGCCAGGTCGACTCTGGACAAATCGTCCGGGCGCACGACGCGGTGCTCGAAAATCAACAGCAGCGCGGCCAGCGCGATCGAGGCGGCGTAGATCCAGCCCAGATCCGCCCGCCACCAAAGCAGGATCAGGAACGCAACGGTCAGCACATGGGCGAGCCGAGCGAGGCCTAGGGCGCGCGCGACACCGAAACGCGCCGGAACGGAGTGCAGTCCGGCGGCGCGGTCGAAGTCGAAATCCTGGCAGGCGTAGATCAGGTCGAAGCCCGCTACCCAGCACAGGACCGCGGCGGCGAGCAGCAGCGGAATCACGGCTTCTGCGTCGATCGTTCCGCGCAGGGCGAGCCAGGCCCCCAACGGCGCCAGCCCGAGCGCAGCCCCTAGCACGGCGTGGCACAGCCAAGTGAAGCGCTTGGTCCAGCTGTAGCCCAGCAAGAGCAACAGTACGAAAGGCGAGATCTTGCCGCACAGCGGGTTGAGCCTGAAAGCCACCGCGATGAACAGCGCCGAACTGGCGAGCACGAGCGCGCTGACGCTGCCGCGAGAGAGAATGCCGGCCGGCAATTCGCGCCGGCTCGTGCGCGGGTTTTTCGCGTCGATGTCGCGGTCGATCAGTCGATTGAAGCCCATCGCCGCCGTGCGCGCGGCGACGGCGGCCAGCAGGATCCAAGCCAGGCTGCGCAGCGGCGGAATTCCGCGCGAGGCGAGCCAGGCACCCTGCA
>JAYUOR010000393.1:0-1506 GCA_043760765.1 Planctomycetota bacterium
GGAGAGAGAGTGTTCGTCCGCGCTCTCGAAGACGCAGCGCGGAAGGGCCGTCGCCGTCCGCAATTCTCCTAACGCGCTCGCAGCCTGCGCCACGGCGGCGCGCAGTTCCTGCGAGTTTGGATCGAGCGTCCCCTTGGGATTCAACGCGTCGGACCAGGTGTCTTCATCCAGCGCACCGCCCGGACCGCTGAGTTGCGCCGCAAGCCTCGCGTAGATGGGGGCAGCGTTCGATTCAGGATTCGTCGGAGGCATCACTCGGTACGCCATCCGACCGGCTTCGAGTTCGAGTCGCGTCGCCGCAAGCGCCTGCCTCAGGTCGAGGTTGACATCGGTGCTCCAGGCGAGTGCCAAGGTCACCGTCGCGGCCATGCACAGGAGCGGGCGCGGCCAGTCGATGGCCCCGGGTTCGCGGCTTGCCCTGAGAAGCAGGAAGACGCTGCTCGAGAGCTGTGCGACCAGCACCACGCCGCTGGCCAGCCATGGACAAGACTCGAGTCCGTTGACGAAACGCAGCCAGGCACAATCGAGTCCTGCAGCGAGATTGGGCAACATCGTCACAGTCGCGAGCGCGAATGCCGTGCCGCGGCGCATGTTTTGGGTGCGCAGGTGCGCGATCCACGGCAGCGCCGCGGCGAGGACCAGCAGCGGCAGCACAAGTCGCAGGCACCAATAGGCCAGCTGGATCGAGTTCATTGTTCCTCTAGCAAGTCAAACGCCGGCGATTCCATGGGTGGCGCGATGCGCTGCACACGCGCGTCGGCGAGCAGGAGCTGCATGCGCCGCTCTTCGCGAACATCGAGGCCGAGTTCCGCGGCCAGGTTCGGTGCCACGACGGCAAGGGGCGCGCGGAGTTCGCGCTCTTCGACGCGCGGCGCAGTCGAGGCGAGTGCGAGTGCGACGAGCAGCGAGAAGCCCGCGGCCACGCCTGCGCCAGAGCGCACACTTCGTTCGCAGCCGCGCGCGGCGCCGAGCCGACGCAGGATCTGCGCGCGCAATTGCGGCGAAGTCTGGAGTGCAGACCGCAGGGCCAGTCGTTGTTCCAGCTGTTCCAACTCCGATGCGCTCAAGCTTTTCCCCCTAGGCTCTGCGACAGGCGCTCCAGCGCGTACCGATAGCGACTCGCCACGGTGTTGGGCGAGATCGACAAGGCCAAGCCGATTTCCGTGAAGGTAAGGTCGCCGTCGAATTTCAAGGCTAGCACCTCGCGTTGTTCCGTCGGCAATTTCGCGAGCGCACGCTCCAATGCTGCGCTGTGCTCCGCGGACGCGCCCTCGATCGATTCACTTGGCCCGGAGACTTCGTCATTCAACGGATCCTCGCGGCGCCTCTCGCGGATGCGCAAGCTCGTGTTGCGCAACACGGCAAAGGCATAGGCGCGCGGTGACTGTGCGCGTGCGAAAGCGTGCCGCGCCTGGAAGAGGTTCAAGAATGTCTGTTGCACTGCATCCTCCGCGTCGCCGCGCGAGCCCACGAGCGTGCGCGCGAGTGCGAGCATTCCGCGCCCAT
>JAYUOR010000394.1:0-3739 GCA_043760765.1 Planctomycetota bacterium
AAAACGACGCCGCGCCGAAAGCCGTCCGCGGCGCGCTGGCGCACGTAGAAGCGCAGATTGACTTCTTCGAACGCGCGATGGAACGGAATCGGAATCCCGAGCAGGCGTGTATCCCGGAACATAAACCCGACCATGCTGACGAAAGTTCGCCCCTGCCGCGCGTCGAGTTCACACCCCGCCGGCACACGCGCCGCGAGCAGGCCCGGATCGATTTCGTAGTTGAGCATGGCGAGTTCGCGCCACTGCGCCGTGAGCATGGGAACGCGTGAATCGGCCATGGCGGGCGAAGGATAGCGCACGGGGGCATTGATGCCTGCCCGTGCGCGGCCCCGTCCGGCTTGCCCACGGCCCCTCCGTGACCTAACTTGTGCGCCCGAACGCGCTCCCGCGTTCGCCACGCCAACCCCACCGACCCCGCGCCCGGCCGCCAGCGTGCCCGGCGCCCTCACGGCAGAGACCACGACGGAGAATCCACCATGGCCCAACTCAAGGGATCCAAGACTCACACCAACCTGAAGGCCGCGTTCGCAGGCGAGAGCCAAGCCAACCGCCGGTACCTTTATTTCGCCAAGCAGGCTGACGTCGAAGGTTACCCCGAGGTCGCGGGCAACTTCCGCGACACCGCCGAAGGCGAGACCGGCCACGCCCACGGCCACCTCGACTTCCTCAAGAAAGCAGGCGACCCCGCAACCGATCTGCCGATCGGCGACTCGATCCTCAACCTGAAGGCCGCGATTCACGGCGAGACGCACGAGTACACCGACATGTATCCGGGCATGGCGAAAACGGCCCGCGAAGAAGGCTTCAACGATGTCGCCGACTGGTTCGAGACGCTGGCCAAGGCGGAAAAATCGCACGCGGGCAAGTTCACTCAGATGCTGAAGAGCATCAGCTGAAGTCCGTCGGCTCGAACTTCATATGAACGCCGCCAGAGTCAGGGGCCAAACGCCCAGGACTCTGGCGCAATCATTTCAGGCGCGCCCCTAGGTTCCATGATCGAAGCGAACACCGACGCACCGCCGCCGACGCCGCGACCGAACTGGTTCGTGCGCACCTTCGGCCCGCGCCCCGCGGAGTCCTTCGGCGCGCAGTTCGGAGAGGTCGTGCGCCGCACGGCCTGGATCCTGCCCTGCGAACTCTTGCTGATCAGCCTCTTGCCACTGATCGGCATCCCGGCCGGAAACGCCGGCGCGGAAGACCTCGACGAAATCATGCAGCATGGGCCGCTGTACTTCCTCGCGGTTGGCGCAATTCTGGCGCCCGCCATGGAGGAGGCCGTTTTCCGCGGTTTGCCGTCGCTCCTGAGCGATCTTGTCCTGCGCCGCAAGGATGGGCAGCGTTGGATGCTCGGCATTTTCGCCGCGCTGATCTTCGCCGCTGTGCACAACCTCGTGAACGAAGCGGGAGCGAAGACGATTCAGCTCAGCACGGACCTGTACTTCGACACCTCGATCGTGCCGGCCTCGCAGTTTCTGTTCGGACTGTTGCTGTGGGACCTGGTGCGGCGTTATGGATTGTGGGCCAGCGCTTTTTCGCACATGCTCCACAATCTCGTGTTCCTTTCCCTGGCCCTCACCCAGCAGGGCTCATCATGAGCGAGCCGATCCAGTACGCACCGACCGAGGGCCTGACCTACGACCCGGCCGATCCGAAGTACTGGGATCCGCAGATGCTCGCCCGCGAAGTGACGCGCGTCTTCGAGATCTGCCACGGCTGCCGCATGTGCTTCAAGTACTGCGACAGTTTCCCGACCTTGTTCGACGCGATCGACAAGCGTCACGACGGCGACGTGCGCCGGATCACGCCGCAGGAAACAGAGCGCGTGATGGAGGGCTGCTTCCAATGCAAGTTGTGCGAGGTGCAGTGCCCGTACACGCCGCGCGACAAACACGCGTATCAGCTCGACTTCCCCAAGCTCGTGCACCGTTTCCGCGCGATCAAGACGCGCCGCGACGGCGTGAAATTACGCGAGCGTGTGCTTGGCGATCCGGATCTTGCCGGGAAGGCGGCGCGCGCGAGTTTGGGCATGGCGAACACGATGAATCGCGTCGGCGCCCATCGCTGGTTCATGGAAAAAGTGCTCGGCGTGCACCGCAAGAAACTGCTGCCGGACTTTGCCTCGAAGACTTTTGAAGCTTGGGCCGCGTCCAACAAAAAGATCCGCCTGAAACCAGGCGGCGAGGCGGTGCTCTTCCAAACCTGTTACGTGCAGAACAACGAACCGGAGATTGGCCGCGATACGCTCGAGGTGCTGGAAAAGAACAAGATCGACATCGGCTGCATGCGCGGCCTGGAATGTTGCGGCATGCCGGCTTGGGAACACGGCGACTTGAAAACGTTGCAGGCCCACGCAAAACACAACCTCGATCTGTTGCTGCCCCATGTCGAGGCGGGCTCGAAGGTGCTGGCGATCAATCCGACCTGTTCGATGATGATGCGCCGCGAGTATCCCGAACTCGTCGCGATCGAAGATCGTGAACGCGCGAAACGCCTGGCCGCAGCGGTCATGGACCCCAGCGAATTCCTGTGGTCAATTCGCAACGAAGCGCGCTTCAACACCGACTTCAAATCAACGCCCGGCGAGAGCGTCGCCTACCACGCGCCCTGTCATTTGCGCGCCCAAGCCGTCGGCTTCAAGGGCCGCGACCTGCTGCGAAAAATCCCCGGCGTCGTGCCGACCAGTGTCCAGGAGTGTTGCGGTCACGACGGTACCTTTGCGATGACGGTCGAAGGCTTCGAGCCTTCGCAGCGCGTCGGGCGGCTCGCCTTCGAAGGCGTGAAAGCGGCTGACGCGCAGGTCTGGGCAACCGATTGCCCTTTGGCCGCGATCCAGTTCGCGCAACACGCCGGCAAGAAACCGATGCATCCGATGTCGATCCTGGCGCGCGCCTATCGCGAGGACGGATTCCCGAGGCGCATCGTGGCGAAGGAAACCGAGCGAACATGAACGGCTAGACTCGGTCGCCATGCCGCTCCCGCTTTGGATCGCCGCCTGCGTATCGATCGCGATCCAGGACCCGGCTCCCCCGCCGGCATTTTCGCCCGAAGGGGAATGCGCCGCGGCGCTCGTGCAGCTCGTCGACGCGCCGACGCCTGAAGCACGGCATACCTTGGCTGCCAGTCTCGCCCACACTCACGCGAACGAGCCGCAATTGTGGAGCGCGGCCATGGCGCACTTCGGCCGCTTCGAGCCGGCCAAGACCGGCGTGCGCATGGAAACGGTCGATCTCGACGTGCTCGGCAAACGCGAGCGAACCGAACTGTGGGTCTATGTGCCGGCGAAATACGATCCGACGATTCCGGCGCCGCTGATGCTCGCTTTCCACGGGACTGGTGGCAGCGGCCAGGGCATGCACCAGATGTGGCAAAAGTGTGCCGACGAGCAGGGCATGCTGGTGCTCGCTCCGAGCGAAGCAGGCGACAACACCGGTTATCACTTCGCCGATCGCGAACGTGCCGCCGCGCTCGCGGCGCTGCGTTGGATGCGCCGCCGCCACAACGTCGACGAGAATCGCGTCTACGCGAGCGGCATCAGCCGCGGCGGACATTTGACCTGGGATCTGGCGCTGCGCTACTCCGACCAGTTCGCGGCGGTCGCGCCGTTCATCGGCAGCCCGCGGCTCACGCTGGTCGCCGGACAGAACAACATGCGCCTGCTCGAAAATATCGTCGGATTGGGGATCCGCGATCTGCAGGGCGCGAAGGACGACGCGGGGCTGGTCTACAGCGTGCGCCTGGC
>JAYUOR010000395.1:0-3732 GCA_043760765.1 Planctomycetota bacterium
GGTCTCGCGCTGGGCGACCTTCGACGCCGTACGCGAGAATTGCCTCGACAATTTCAGCGCGCTGCGCGGACACGTGGGCCTCGTCGCGCCGAGCGAAGAGATCGAGCGTTTGGCGCGCGCGACGGATCAGGAACTCGAGCGAGTCCGCGCCGTCATCGAGCGACGCGCTGGCGCAAGCGTAGCGTGCGAAACCCACGGCGACTTGCGCCTCGAACATGTCTACGTCCTGCCGGACAAAGAACTCGTGATCGTCGACTGCATCGAATTCTCCGAGCGATTCCGCTGCGCCGATCCGGTGAGCGACGTCGCATTTCTCGCCATGGATCTGAAGGCCCATGGAGCCTGGGATCACGCACAAGTGCTGCTCGACGCCTATTTCGCCGAGAGTGCGGACCTCGAAGGCCGCGAGTTGACCGCGCTGTACGCTGCTTACCGCTCGAGCGTGCGCGCCAAAGTGCGCGCGATGGCCGCGGCCTCGCTGCTTATTCCCGAGGATCAGCGCAAGCACGCGCTGCAACTCGCGCGCGCTCACATTCAACTCGCCGTGGGCGAACTGAGCTCCCCCGCCGAGCGCCCTTGCCTGATCTTGGTCGGGGGGCTGCCGGGGACCGGCAAGTCGGTGCTCTCGCGAAACCTGAGCCAGGCTTGCGGTTTCACCTGGCTGCGCGCCGATGCGATTCGCAAGGAACTCGCAGGACTGGATCCGCTAGCTCGCGGCAACAGCGAAGTGCGCAGTGGCATCTACACGCCCGAGTGGAACGAACGCACCTACGGCGAGTGCCTTGCGCGCGCGAAAACTCTGCTTTTCGGCGGCGGCCGCGTGCTCGTCGACGCGAGCTTCAAGGAAGAACGCCGCAGGCAAGCCTTTATCGACGCCGCTCGCGACTGGGGCGTGCCGGTGCGGTTCATCGAATGTACTTCTGCGCCAGAGCTCGTGCGCGAACGCCTGGCGCAGCGCAAGGACGATCCCTCGGACGCGGACTGGCGGATCTACGAGCACGTGCGGAAAACCTGGGAGAACTCAAGTGCGCGAACATCGGCGCTGCACACGCCGGTCGACACTTCGGGCACGCCGGAGCATTCGCTGGCGCAAGCGCTCGCGGCTTTGGGCGCGGCAGGCCTGACTGGATCTGCCCACGGAGCCGGCTCTAGTCCGCCGGCCTGACCTCAAGCTGCATTCGACGCTTTTTTCGTCGCGCTAGCGCTCAGACCAGTTCAACACTTCGTCACTTCACGCCGATACGGCATAGGACGCGGCTTGGTCGAAACGGAACCACGTTCAAGTCGAACTCGAATAGTTACGAGAACAGTCCGACCCCTTATGCTGGAACGCATGTCTCAACAGGAATACGACGTCGCGATCATCGGTGGCGGCCCGGGCGGAAGCACGCTGGGCACGCTACTTCGCAAGTACAACCCCTCGATCAAGGTCCTGATCCTCGAGCGCGAGATTTTCCCGCGCGATCACATCGGCGAGAGTCAATTGCCGCCGATCAGCGCCGTGCTCGACGAGATGGGCTGCTGGGACAAGGTCGAAGCCGCTGACTTCCCGATCAAGGTCGGCGCGACGTTCCGCTGGGGCGCCAACCCTGAACTGTGGGACTTCGAATTCCTGCCCCTGCAGGACTTCCACAACGAGCCGCGACCCGGAAAGTACAAGGGTTTTCGCAAACAGACCGCCTTCCAGGTTGATCGCTCGGTCTACGACAAGATCCTGCTCGACCACGCGGCGGAAGCCGGCTGCGAGGTGCGCCAAGACACGTCAGTGGTGCGCGTCGACATCGACGGCGACCGCGTGCGCGGCCTCGAACTGAAGAGCGGCGAAATGATCCGCGCTCGCCACTACATCGATGCCTCCGGCCACGCGGGCATCCTGCGCAAGGCTTTCAACGTCGAACTCGACGTGCCCACGAGTCTGCAAAACCTGGCGTTGTGGGATTACTGGGACAACGCGAAGTGGGCTGCGTCGATCGGTGTCGGCGGAACGCGCATCCAGGTGATGAGCCAGAGCAGGGGCTGGCTTTGGTTCATTCCGCTCGGCCCCACGCGCACTTCGATCGGCTTCGTCTGTCCGCAATCGGCGTTCAAGAGCTGGGGCCGCACGCCGGAAGACGTCTACCAAGAAGTCGTCGCGGCCGAGGAGCGCATCGGCGGCTTGATCAAGGGCGCGACGCGCACGGGCGAAGTGCGCGTGACCAAGGACTGGTCCTTCGTTTCGTCGCGTGCCTATGGCGAAAACTGGTTCCTCGTCGGCGAAGCGCTGGGATTCGCCGACCCGATCCTGTCCGCGGGCTTGACGCTCACGCACACCGGCGCGCGCGAACTTGCCTATACGATTCTGGCGCTCGATCGCAAGGAGCACGACCCGAAGTGGCTGCGCGAGCACTACGCCGAAAATCAACAGACGCGCGTGCGTCAGCACATCCGTTTCGCGGACTACTGGTACGCGTCGAATGGTCAGCTGACCGACCTCAAGGAACACTGCCAGCAGATCGCAGCTGACTCCGGCATCCGCCTCGAGCCCCAGGCAGCCTGGGCCTGGCTCGCGCAGGGCGGATTTTCCCACGACGTGCTCGGTCAAACCGGCATCGGCGGATACGACCTGTCGGCGGTCAAGCAGCTCTCGCACAAGTTCTTGGCCGCGGGTTCGCACTGGACCGTCGGCGACAACAACATCTTCAAGCTCGACGTGCTCGGCGCGAAAGAGACGCTCGTGCCGCTCTACGAGAACGGCAAGATTGTCGAGACGCCCTGCCTCGTGCGCGGACGCAAGCGTTTGGTGCTGGCCGGGATGTTCAAGGTGATCCACGACTCGCTGCGGCGCAGTTCGGACATCGCGACGGTGCACAAGGCGCTACAGGGCCTGTTCGCCGCGCAGATGTCGCCGACCCACGCCGCCGTGGCCATGAAGTTCGCGATCCAGGTCCTCGAAGTGATGGTCGGCGACGCTTGGGTCAAGGCGAAATACGATCCCACCAAGGCCAAGCTCTCGGTCACCTCGCCCGAAGAGGGCGCGATCATTCACAAGCACCGGCCGTAGCGAAGCGACTCAGTTTCCGTGCGCAAGCCGGTCGCCGCGCTCAGTGCCACTGACTGCGCACGATGCGATATCGATTGGGACTGTGATCGATTTGGGTCAGCGAACCCTGGACCTGCGCCAGCGTCGGAGCTGCGTAGTCCGCTTCGCGATAGACGACATGCAGGCGCGCGCCGGCTTGCCTCGCGCGCGCGACGACGTCGGCGATCTGCTCTTCGCTCACGATGCTCGCGAGCACATCGGCGCGCTCACGGAAATAGTGTCGCAGCATGGCGCTCGAAAATGGCTCGACGGTCCCGCTGATCGCGACCACCAGATCACCTGGCTTCCAGACGGCTTCGATTTCCGTGCACGCGCTGCGATAGTCCTCGCGCAGGTTGCCGGTCTTGTGCCACAGACTGAGCAACAGCGCGCCGGCAACGACAATCGTGACCAGTGCTGTGCGCATGCGCGCCCAGGGAATCGCCGCGGCGCCCATCGCGATCATCAACACGGTCGCGGGCGACGCGACGAAGGCGTACTTGGGCTGAAAGCCGCTGTGCAGTAGCGGCACGGCAAGCAATACTCCGATCAGCGGGCCGGCGAACAGCGCTGCCACGCCAAGTTCCCCGGCCTCACGCCGGCGCGCGACACGCACGACGAAGTAGGCCCACAGCGCGAACAGCACTGCGGCGACGATGTACAGCGCGGCGAGC
>JAYUOR010000396.1:0-3725 GCA_043760765.1 Planctomycetota bacterium
CGCTGGGTAATAAACGCCGGTGGATTACCGGGCACGGGATCGTGCGAGCCAGCATTCGCGCAGGCCCTCGGGCAGCGAGATGGTCGGCTCGAATCCGAGTCCTTGGAGCAGGTCGACGCGCGGAACGCGTCTTGATACCGAGCCTCTTGGCGCGGACTCATGCTTCACGATCGACGGGCGATGGCCGCTGATGGCGAAGCACGCCTCGGCGAGATCGGCGATGCGCGTCTCGACGGCCGAGCCGATGTTGACGACGCCGAACGTCGCGCGTTCAGCGAGCAACAGGACGGCGCGCGCCGCGTCGTTCACGTGCAGGAATGAACGCGTCTGCTCGGCGCCCCACAGCGGGAAGGGATCTACTTTGCGGGCGCAACGTTCGAGCAACTCGGGCACGACGTGCGTCATCGGCATGCGCGGACCGTAGACGTTGTGGAAGCGGCCGACGATGGGCGTGAAGAGCCCGGGGCGGGCCGCGGCGAAAACCGCGGACTCTCCGGCGATCTTGCTGGCCGCGTAGGACCAGCGCGGCAGGCTCGGGTCATCGATGCCGATCAAGACGTCCTCCGGCGTCGGCACTTTGACGAAGCCGCGCGTGACGCCGGCAGCGTAGTTTTCGCTGGAGGAAGCGAAGAAGAACGCCGAGCAACCGCGCTCGCGCGTCAGGTCCAGCATCGCGAGCGTCGAACGCAGATTGACGGCAATCGTGCGATAGGGCTCTTCCTCGACTGCGCGTACGCCGACGATCGCGGCCAGATGGAATACCGACTTCGCAGGCTCGCTCCAGACCGTGGACAAACGCGAATTGCCGAGCGCCAAGTCCGCTTCGACGATTTCGAGGCGATTGGCATGCTGGGTGCGCAGCGCTGCAAGATCCTCCCGACCGCCCTTGTTGAAGATGTCGACCGCGATCACGCGTTCGCCGCGCGCGAGCAATTCGCGGCACAGCTCGAACCCGATCAGGCCGGCGGCGCCGCTGACTACATTGACTGTGTTCATGCGCCGGCTTTGGAAAGATCGCCGCGGCCGTAGACGAAGAGCTTCAATCGCCCTGATGCCGCGTGCGGACGCAGCGCGTCGGCCAGGAGATTCCAAGGATCGACGACCAGCGCACCCGGCGCAAGCTCACGCGCGGCGAGTTCGTCGAGGGTTCCACGCCAGCTGCGTTCGGGAATGCAAACCACCGCGGCGTTCGCTCCGCGCAGCACGTCGACCGCCGAAGAAAACAACGGCACGTGCGGACATTCTTGCCAGTGGCTAACCAGTGGATCGTACGCGCGCACTCCGGCTCCGGCTTCGAGCAATGCACGCGCGAGCGTTTCGCTGGGCGAACTGCGCGTGTCGGCGACCTCGGGCCGATACGTGACGCCGAGCAAGGCCACGCGAACACCGTGCAAATTGCCGCCTGAGTGCGCGCGAATCGCTTCGAGCGCGCGCAGCGGCATGGCTTCATTGGTCAAGATCGCACGCCGTGCGAACGGCAGCGGCGCCGGCTTGCCGAGCAGATGCTCGGCGCCCCAGGCAGCCATCAGCGCATCCTTGGTCAGGCAATAGCCTCCGACCCCGAGGCCCGGCGACATCAAGTTGTCGTGCGTGCCGCGCCGCAGGCGGATCGAAGCGATGACGTCGAACAGATCGACGCCTGCCGCTTCGGCGAGCTGAGCCCACTCGTCGACCAGCGCGATGTTGACCGCGCGATACGTGTTCTCGAGCAGCTTGGCCATCTCGGCTGCGCGCGTCGACTTGTGGCGCCACAGCGGAAAGTTCTTCGTGTCGACGATGCGCTCCAGCCAAGCCCGGGCGCGGTCAGCCGAAGCCGCGTCGATACCGGCGTAGCCGCGCCAATACGAGTTGACCGATTCCAGATAGTGCGGACCGGGCATCACGCGCTCGTAGCAATAGGCAAACAGCGGCGGTTGAGCCATCACGTCGCGACCGGCGCTGCGGGCGCCTTCGCAAAGCGCGGGATAGAGCACACGATCGCTGGCTCCCAGCGGCAGAGTGCTCTCGATGCAGACCAGCGTCTTTGCGCCGATGTGGCGACCCACAAGTCGCAGCGCGGCCGCGTAACCGTCGAGCGCGCACTCGAATTCTTCGGCCTGGCCCGGCTTGCGCACGAGATCCAGGTTGATGCAGACCACGACCACATCGGCCAACGCCAGCAGCGTTGGATCCAGCGTGCCTGCCACGTTGCGCGGCTCTTCGATCGCGGCGCGCATCGTCGTGGCGAGGGCCGGATCCTGCGCGTAACTCGGCGGTTCTCCGCGGTCGAGACTGTCGGCCTTGGCCCTTCCGGCCGCGTCGTCGCGCTCAAGGCCGATCACGAAGAACGCGCGACGGTTTTCGGTCCGCGCGAGATTTGCCGCCACGGCGGTCCCGACGAATCCAAGGCCGAGGACCACGACGACTTGCGCACCGCGCGCGCGTGCTGCACGGGCGTGCGATTCGATTTCACGGATGTTCATGGCGTGCTCTTTGCGAAACGCAGCGCAAGGCCGAAGCGCAATTTGTACCAGGCGACCTTCAATCCGTCGTGAACGGTGACTCCGCGCACCGCAAAGGGCACGGTGATCGGAACTTCGACGATGCGCAGTCTCTGCGACAGCGCGCGCAGCATGATTTCGCTTTCGATTTCGTAGGACGGCGCGGACAAGGGCATGGCGAACAGCACCTCGGCGCGAAAGGCGCGGTAACCCGTTTCCGTATCCGACAGCCAGCGCCCCGTGACGACGAAGGAGAGAATGCGCAGGAAATGATTGCCGAAGCGATTGATCAGCGAAGTCCGCAGCGTGCCCATGAAGCGCGAACCGGACACGACATCGGCGCGGCCTTCGTTCAGGGGCGCGAGCAAGACGGGGATTTCTTCGGGCAGATGCTGTCCGTCGGCGTCGAGCAACACGACGATGTCGGGGCAGAACTCGCGCGCCGCAGCGATACCGCGAATCACCGCGCGGCCCTTGCCGCGTTCGGCGGAATACTCAGACACGATCGCTCCCGCGGCGCTTGCGCGCGCATGCGTCTGATCGCGCGAAGCGTCGGCCACGACGATCACGTGATCGACGTGAGGCCGCGTGCGGCGGATGATCTCCGCGATGCCGGTCTCGAGGTTGTAGGCAGGCAGAATCGCGACGCTGCGCACGCGGGCGCCGGGCTCAGGCACTGAGGCCTCCGACGGCGCGCCAGCCCTCGAATTCGAGCTGTGGTGTCAGCCAGCCCGGCGCGGGAGTCTGTGGACGGAACAGATCCGTGCTCAGGTATTTCTTGTGACTGTCGGCGAACACCGTCACAGTGATGGCGTCGCCGTCCAGTTCTTCCTGCAGCATCAGCGCGCCGAGCAGATTGGCGCCGCTCGAAATGCCGACGCCCAATCCCATGCAACGCGCAAGTTCCTGGGCGGCCAGGATCGCGTCGCCATCGCGCACGGCAACGGGGCGATCCAGTTTCGAAAGATCGACGAGTGCCGGAATGAACTCGTCCGAAATGCCTTGGATGCGATGGTGTCCGCTGTGCGTGCCCGTGGTGAGGATCGGCGATTCCGCGGGTTCCAGCGGATGAACGCGCACACCGGACGCTGCTTCGCGCAGTGCACGGCCGACGCCCATGACCGTGCCGCCGGTACCGACACCCGCGACGAAGATTTCCGGCCGCAGGCCGATGCGATCCAGCTGTTCGACGATCTCAGGCCCGGTCGTGCAGGCGTGAGCTTCCACGTTCGCCTGATTCGCGAA
>JAYUOR010000397.1:0-3718 GCA_043760765.1 Planctomycetota bacterium
CAGGATGGCCACATGGCTTGGCGAGGCCGGCCGCGCACTGCGCGGTCGGCCTCGCTCGTTTCGAGCCCCTGGATGCTCAATACATCTCGGGAGTCGCAGGCGGGCTGCCGGCGAAGAGCGCCGTCAGCGTCGCGAGATCCTCGGCTGAACCGCGGCACGAACCGTTGAACGAAAGGGCCTCTGCGCTTTGCTGGCCCGAGAACAAGCTTGCGAACCCGCGGATGTCGAGGCTGACGGCCGAACTTCCGCCGCGTTCCAACCGGCCGCGGCCGTCCTCGACGATCAACGTGAATTTGCCGCGGTTGCGCGGCAAGAGGTCGTCGGCGATTTCGAGCGAGACACGGCCGCGCAGCGCCGGCTGAAACCCGCGCTCGGAAATCGCGAGCGCGGCGTCGACGATTCGCAGCATCCAGGGATGCAGGTGCGACAGCCGCCAGGAAAACTCTTCGAAGACCTCGAGCAGCGGATCGCCGGGCGCGGAGTAGAAGACCAGTTCCTTGCAGACGGTCGAGTAACTCGCGAGAAAGGCGAACAGCGCCAGCGCGCTCTCGCGATCGGTGGCCACCAGGTCGCTGCAGACGATGTCGCTTTGCGGCAAGGGGCGCGGCACGCGCGAGAACCAGACATACGCAGCGCATTCCCCGTCGCGAATCCAGGCCCAGCCCTCGCGTGTGATCCCGCGCTGCTCGCGCACACGCGCCCACAAAGGCTCGCTGCGCGAAAGCCAGCCGTTGCGCTGCGCGGCCGCGCGATCGTAACAGGCGCGCATGCGCGGATCCGCGGCGGACTCCAGGCGCTGCATGTCCGCGTTGCGCGCTGCGCGCGGCAATCGGTCGGCGGGCACGCGCACTTCATAGCGGCCGCCGGCACTCGAGTAACCAGCGCGCGAGTAGAGCGCCATGGACGCGGGGTAGAGGCCGGAGAGCGCGACGTTGCTTTCGGCCAGTTCCAAGAGCGCCGCCTGCATCAATTGCGAAGCGACACCGCGCCCGCGCAGCGGTGGCTGCACGGCAACGCCCGCGACACCGACCGACGAAACGCGCCGGCCGCCGAACCAATGCCCCATGCGGTAGTACGCAAGGCACGCATCGGCCTGCTGTCCGCGACCGAATAGGCGTACGTTTTCCAGTCCCAGCTGCGCTGGCCAGCCGCGCGCGTCCTGCTCCGGTATCGCGAAGGCGTCGACAATCAGGCTTGCGAACACCTCGGCGTCGGAATCGTTCAGTGCGGGGCGGAATTCAGGCGGAGTCGTCATCGCTCGAGTAGGCGCAGTATACGCGCGTGAAAACAGTGCTCCAGTTTGCATCGCCGACAAGCCTTGCTGCAGGTGAAAGAGGTGTTCGATCGAGCTTCGCCTGCACAGTTTGGGCGAGGCAAGGCCGGCGCGGGCACGTCCAAAGCAGCGCTGTGCACTGCGCCTTGATCGCGCGACCGGCGAGCGACGCATGACTTGCCCAGCGCATACGTAACACGGCTCACGCGTCGGTGCACTTGAGATTGAGGATTGGAACGGCGCTGTGTGGGCGCCGCCTGGGGAGCAATCTGTCGCAAACACCCAACCCGAGAATCCAAGTCAATGATCAAGCAATTTCTCTACACGGCAGCACTCACGCTCGTGCTCGCGCCCGGCCTCTTCGCACAGAACTTCTGTTGGTCGGAGAGCGCGGACAATGCGACGATCACGCCGGGCAACGGCGTTGCGTGCACTTACCCTGCGCCCAACAACTACACGACGGACAATGGCTACTGGCGTCGCTACAACCCGACTGCCCGCGGCATGCTCGCCAACTTCAACATCGTCAGCGTCACGATCGGAGTCGAACGGGCGCAGGCCGGTCTCGCGGCCGCGAATCAACCCGCGACTCTGCGCGTGTTCCGCGACACGACTCCCGGAAATCCGGCGCCGCAGGCGGGGCTAGTGCTCTTGGGCAGCGCAGCGATCTCGATCCCGAACCTGACGACGCAGATGTTCAGCCACACGTTCGCGACGCCGATTGCGTGCAACAACAACGGCGCGAGCGACATCGTGCTGGAACTCTCCATTCCGGACGGCCTCGCAGGGCAAAACCTGTTCTTCTTCGGCGGCAACGCGGCCGGCGCGAGTTCGCCGACCTATGTCAGTTCGATCGGCTGCGCGACGCCCGAGCCGACCGACTTTGCGTTGCTCGGTTTCCCGAACACGAGCATGATCTTCGATCTTTGCGGGGTGCAGACCAGCTTATCTCCCAGCGTGTACTGCACGGCGAAGTCGAACTCGCTGGGTTGCTTCCCGGAGATCGGTTTCGCAGGTACGTCGAGCGCCACGGCGGGTTCTGGCTTCACGATCAGCGCAGGTCAGGTGATCAACAACAAGCCTGGCCTGATGCTCTACACCAACACCGGTCGTGCCGCGCTGCCGTTCCAAGGCGGACTGCGCTGCGTCAACGCGCCGCTCAAGCGCTCGACGCCGCTCAACTCCGGCGGAACTCCGCCGCCGAACAACTGCTCGGGCGTCTATGCGCTCGACATGAACGCCTTCGCTGTCGGCGCACTTGGCGGAACGCCGGCGGCCTTCCTGCGGGTCCCGGGCACGCTGGTCGATGCCCAGTGCTGGGGCCGGGACAATGGCTTCCCCGCGCCGAACAACTCGAGCTTATCTGACGGCCTGGAATTTGCCGTCGGACCGTAGACGACGGGCACCCAAGACTCGAACTCGCTTCGACGATTCGCTCTGGAATCGCCGAAGCGAAAGGGGTTCCGTGCCGGGGGCTGGTCCTAGCGTTACTCCGGGTTGGTGGCGGGATAGCCAGCGCATCTGCGCCCCTCGACGCCCGACCCAGTTCCTCACGGGCACAACTTTTCAAGACCTTCACAGCCATGCTCAAACACGTTCTCGTCGTCGCGGCGTTCAGCGGCGTGCTCAGTGGCGACCTGCTTGCCCAGAACTTCTGTTGGTCGGAGAGCCTGGACAATGTCCACGTCACGAATGGCAGCGGCGTTGCCTGCGCCTACTCCCCGTCCCTTTTCACCAGGAGCAACGAGTACTGGCGCCGCTACAACCCGCAGGCGCGCGGCTTGAATGCTGATTTCAACATCGTGAGCCTTGACTTCGCTGTCGAGATTTCCCTGGCTGGCTTTTCGGCTGGATTCCAACCGGCCACGCTCAACGTGTTCCGCGACCCGACGCCGGGCAATCCGGCGCCGCAGGCCGCGCTCGTGCTGCTCAGCAGCGAACCCATCCTGATTCCTGACCTGACCAACCAGTTGTTTTCGTACCAACTGGTTGCACCGATCGCCTGCACGAATATCGGCGGCGACGACATCGTGCTCCAGCTCGCGATCCCGGACGGCCTTGCGGCGCAGAACAAGTTCTTCTTCGGAGGCAACGCCGTCGGCCAGCAATCCCCGACTTACATCAGCGCGACAGATTGCGCACTGACGGAGCCGATCAGCACGGGCTCGATCGGATTCCCGAATTCCCAGATGATCTTCGATCTCTGCGGGGTGCTGATTAACAGCGCCCCGGTGGTGTATTGCACGGCAAAGACCAACTCGCTGGGTTGTATTCCTGCGATCGGTTCGAGCGGCATTTCGAGCACAACGCATGGCTCTGGCTTCACGATCTACGCGAACAACGTGATCAACAACAAGCCCGGCCTGTTGATCTACACCAACGGCGGCCGAGATGCGTCGCCCTTCCGCGGCGGATTCCGTTGCATCAACACGCCGGTGCTCGGCG
>JAYUOR010000398.1:0-9813 GCA_043760765.1 Planctomycetota bacterium
CGCCGCCGTCGAGCTCGAGTGGAGCGAGCCGAGTCGAGACCCGCGCTCCATTTCTCGCGCTGAGCTCGTAATTGGCATTGGGCAGCGCATCGAACACGAAGCGTCCCTGCTCATCCGTAGCTGTTTGGCGCGCATTTCTTCGCGCGTCTGAGAGCGCTTGAAAGTTACGCGCCTGTCCCGGCGCACTCTTGGATTCATCGATGAAGGCTGAGAGCGCCACATGCACGCCGGCCACCGGCGCTCGCGTCGTTCCGTCGAGCACCACGCCCAGCAAACGCGTGCCGTGGTTGAGCTGCGCTGTCACCGCGCGCACTTCATTGGATGCCAGCGCGGGGACAATGACTGAACAGGTCGAATAACCCGCGGCGACAACGTGCAAGGTGATGTCGTCGGGGATCAATGCGTCATAAATTCCGCCCGTGGGCAGCGGCACGTCGGGGCCGCGCACTTCGAACTCGTGCGGCGACCCATTGAAAGTGTGGTAGTCGACACGCAGGCGATAGTCGACGACGGCATTGCCCGCCTCGTTCAACACACTCAGTGCGACGGCTGCGTTGCCGCGCAGTTTCGCATTCACATTGGATCCGGGCCGGACGTCGCTCTGGCTCCACGGAACATAGCGCGGATCGCGCACTTCGATTGTGTACACACCGGGATCGAGATCCTCGAAGCTCCAGCGCTGTGAAGAGCCCGGGACTCGCATCGCCAGGCGCTCGTCCCCTGCGCCGAGCAACACGACCGAGCCCTCGACGGGATTGCTGAAGATATGAAAGGTCTTGCAGAACGTCGTGACGATGATGCGACGCGAATTGTCGGGCCCGTCGTAGACGATGTTGGCCTCGACCGTTTCCCCGCTGCGCACGACGACGCTTTGGCCCCCGACCCCCATGGCCATGGACGATGTCGCGCTGAGCTTCGCTGGACCGGGTGGAAGACCTTCGAGCAGGAACTCGCCGCTCTGCGAATCGACGATCACGCTGACGCGAGTCGCATCGCCAGCGTCCCCTGCGGGCTTCGAGGCCGAGCTGGCCGTAGCCCTCCAATCACCTGGGACGGGATTGCCCGCAGAGTCCACCACAAGCCCGTGGATCGAACCCGCGATCGCGATAACGACCTCGCCGACGTCGGTCACTTCGCGTGGCGGCAGTTCGGACCAGCGCCAATTGACGGAGGCGCAGCCTGCGCACTCGGCCGTCAAGAAGAACTGGAACGCGAGCGGTGGGTCGAAGTGCAGAGAGAATCTGCCGTCCTGATCGCTCTCGCACTTGAACGGGCCCCAGTCCTTGGGCGCCCCGTGTTTCATCACTCGTTCGTCGTTGCCAGGGTAGCCGCTCAGCCTGAGCTTGACGCCCGCTGCCGGACTGCCGTTCGCGAACACGAAGCGCCCGCGCAGTTCCGCTTGAAGTTCCCTTGTTGGCCGCGCCTGCGTTTCGACGGGAGCTTGCGCGCTGCTCTGGCTGACTTGCGCCCGTTCTTCAGCCACCGGCAGCTGAGTCGGAGCCTCGAGCGTCGCGCTCGACGGAACGGATGGAGCGCGAGCACGATCTAGCACCGCGTGGACTTGCGCGCCGGGACTCTCTGTCCGCTGCATGAGAATCAGCACGACCAGAATCGCGATCGCAAGCAAACTCAGTGCCGGCAACTTACGCTTCATGTCAGTGAGGCTAGCTCATCGAGACGGATACGGTACCAGGATCGGCTTCGACACCTCGGCCGCGAACGCCGATGCCGGTGGAGGTTTGCGGTCGGGGTGTCGAAGTCGGGTACCGTATCTGTGCTAGACGCGCTCGCCGACTGGACTTGTGAACGTCCACCTTGGGTCGTGCTGAAAACGGTCCCAAGTCGAGCTGGGGCGCCTGTGGCGCGAGTTCAGCACGATCATGCCGGGCAGTTCCCCGCTAGAGTGTGAGGTGCCTTGGGAGAGATCAGCGATTGGCCGTCGTTCGGCCCGCGCATCGACGCGGGGACGCGCGTTTCCAGCAGGGGCGTGCGAGTCTTCCTGCCGCTTCATGGCCGATCCGGCCTTGCACTGGTGTTGTCGCTTGCGACGGCCGTCGTCCTTGCGGGGCCAGAGGCCGGCAGCGCGCTGGGCCAAGACGACGCGGCGGCGCGCGCTGCCCAGCGCGCCTTCGATGAGCACGTCGCGCCGACGCTCGCGAACGAATGCCGCAGCTGTCACGGGCCGACGAAGCAGCGCAGCAAGCTGCGGGTCGACACGCGCGCGGCGCTGCTCGCAGGCGGCAAGCGCGGCGCGGCGTTCGTCTCCGGCGATCCCGATGCGAGCGTGCTGATCCACGCATTGCGACGCGAGGACGCCGATTTGGAGATGCCGCCGTCGCACGAACTCGCCGCCGATGTGATCGGGGCGTTCGAAGTCTGGATCCGCGGCGGCGCTCCCTGGCCCGAGGGCCGCGCTCTGCCTGCCGGCGCCGCGACCGGTGCCGTCGATATTCCAGAAACCTGGGCCTTCGAACCGCCGCAACCGCACACACCTCCCGCTTTGTCGGACGCGCCCGCGTTCGCGCATTTCAATCGCGATCCGCTCGACCTCTTCATCGCGGCGCAACTCGCGGCGGCTGGACTCGAGCCTTCGCCCGAGGCCGATGCGCGCACGCTGATCCGTCGCGCGACGCTCGACGTCACCGGCCTGCCGCCGACGCCCGAAGAGGTCGCAGCCTTTGTCGCACAGTCGCGCGAGGCGGGCGAGCGCGCCTATGTCCAGCTGATCGACCGCCTGCTCGCGGCGCCGCAATTCGGCGAGCGCTGCGCCGCCGACTGGCTCGACCTCGTGCGCTTCGCCGAGACGAACGGCTTCGAGATGAATCAGCCGCGCAAGGACGCCTGGCCTTATCGCGACTGGGTCGTCGACGCTTTCAACCGCGACCTTCCATTCGCCGACTTCGTGCGCGCGCAGCTCGCGGGCGATCAGCTTGGCGAAGACGCGGCGACGGGCTTTCTTGTCGCCGGTGCGTGGGACGAGGTCAAGAGTCCCGACCCGGAGCTGACCGCGGTTCAGCGCGACGACGAGTTGCACGGCATCGTCGCGACGACCAGCGCCGCACTGCTCGGTCTCACCGTCGGCTGCGCAAAGTGCCACGATCACAAATTCGACCCGATCGATCAGCACGATTACTACGCTCTGCGCGCCTGCTTCGCAGGCGTGCAGATCGCCAGCCGGCCGTGGAAACGCGCCGCAGTCGTTGAAACACCGACGGGCCGTGATCCGGTCGATGCCGTGCGCAACGTCGATCACTTTGCAGCGCGCATCGCCAAGCGCGTGCGCTTCGTCGTTACCGCCACGAGCGGTGCCGAGCCGTGCATCGACGAGTTGGAGATCTTCGCAGCCGAAAAATCTGCGGGCGCTGATGGATCGAAAGGGCGCAACGTCGCCCTGGCTTCGCTCGGCGCCGTCGCGCGTGTGTCGAGCGTCTTCGCGGACAATCCGCGCCACACGCTCGAACACGTGAACGACGGCCGCTTCGGCAACGACTACAGTTGGATCCCGTCGGAGCCGCTGGGCTGGATCGAGATCGAACTGCCGGAACCGACGGCAATCGACACGGTGGTGTGGGCCCGCGACAGGAGCGGCGAATTCCACGATCGCCTCGCGACCGGCTACCGCATCGAGGTGCAAGCCGAAGGCGCCGACTGGCGCGTCGTTTCGAGCTCAGCCGATCGCCGCGCGCAGGCCGATTCCGGACCGAGCATCTTCGCGGGCCGCTTCGATGCCATGCCGACGACCACGCGGCGACTCGAGCGCGGCAACCCTATGGAACCGCGCGAGGATGTCGCGCCGGCCGGCGTTGCGCGCGTGCATGTTCCGTTCGCGCTCGCCGACGCGAGCGATGAACCCGCGCGTCGTCGCGCGCTGGCCGAGTGGATCGTCGCGCCGGAAAATCCGCTCAGTGCGCGCGTGATCGTCAATCGCATTTGGCAGCAACACTTCGGCCGCGGACTGGTCGAAACGCCCAGCGACTTCGGCGCGATGGGGGCGCGGCCGAGCCATCCAGAACTGCTCGACACGCTCGCCTGCGATTTCGTGCGCGGCGGCGGGAGCATGAAGGCGTTGCACAGGCGATTGCTGCTTTCGGCGACTTGGCGCCAGTCGAGCCGCCCGCAGGCCAAGGCGCTCACAATCGACGCGGGTAACCGATTGCTTTGGCGATTCGCGCCGCGTCGCTTGCCCGCCGAGGCGATCCGCGATTCGATGCTCGCGGTCGCGGGCGTGCTCGACCTCACGCTGGGCGGTCCCAGCGTTTCGCCCTTCGCGCCCAACGACAACTACGTGCGGCTCTACGAGCCCAAGCGCGAGTTCGTCGCGGCCGACTTTCGACGCTCGATCAATCTCCTGCGCGTGCGCATGCACCCCGATCCGACGTTCGCGTCCTTCGACCTGCCCGACGGCGGTCAGCCCTGCCCGCGCCGCGGCAGCGCGATCACGCCCCTGCAGGCGCTCGCTCTGACGCACTCGCCTTTCGTGCTCGAGGCCGCGAACCGGCTTGCAGCAAGGCTTGAAGTCGACAAGCCGAACGAGCTCGAAGCGCAGGTCCGTCGCGCGTTCGAACTGGTCTTCAGCCGCGCGCCGGACGCGGGCGAACTGAGCGCCGCGCGAGATGTCGCGCGCGACCACGGTCTCGCGACCTGCTGCCGCGCGCTGCTCAATGCGAGCGAATTCCTATGGATCGAATGAGACGACTCATCGAACGCCGCGCCTTCCTTGCCGGAAGCGGCAGCGGCCTGGCCCAGATCGCGCTTGCCGCGTTGCTCGCGGACAAGGCGCGCGGTGCGGCGGCCTGGTCGCCCGCGCGCGCGGATGATGTGCTCCCGATTCGGCCCGTGATCGATCCATCGGCGCCGCTGCGTGCGCGGCCGCCGCCGTTCGCGCCGCGTGCGAAACGGGTGCTCGTGATTTTCTGCTCGGGCGCGCTCAGCCACCTCGATACGTTCGATTGGAAACCGGAACTCCAAAAACGCGACGGCACGCCGTTGCCCGGCGGCGAAGGCCTGGTCACGTTCCAAGGCGAGCAGGGCAACCTCACGCGCAGCCCGTGGAACTTCGCGCAGCGCGGAGAGTGCGGCAAATGGGCGTCCGATCTGCTGCCCGAACTCGCGCGGCGTGTGGACCGGATGTGCTTCCTGCACGGCATGGTCGCGAAGAGCAACACCCACGGGCCGGGCGAGAATCAGATGAGCACCGGTTTCACGCTCGAAGGATTTCCAGGCATGGGAGCGTGGGTGAGTTACGCGCTCGGCAGCGAGTGCGAGGATTTGCCGGCCTTTGTCGCGATCCCGGATCCGCGCGGCCTGCCGCAGTCGATGGGCAATCACTGGGGCTCCGGTTTCCTGCCGGCCGTTTTCCAGGGCACGGCCTTCGGCGCGAACCGGCCGATCGAGCACCTCGCGCTGCCCACGGGCCTTGACGAAGCGAGCGACCGCGCCGGCCGCGAGCTCACGCGCACGCTCGATCGTCAGCGGCTTGAGCGCTTTCCCGGCGACAGCGATCTGGCCGCGAGGATCGCGAGCTTCGAACTCGCCGCGCGCATGCAGCTCAAGGCCGCGGCAGTCGGAGATCTTTCCAGCGAGAGCGCTGCGACTCGCGCCGCCTACGGCTGCGACGACGCGAATCCGCTCAAGGCCGGCTTCGCGCGCAACTGCGTGCTGGCGCGAAGACTGCTCGAATCAGGCGTGCGCTTCGTGCAGTTGTTCAATGGTTCGTACGCGATGGGCGAAGGCGTCGGCAACTGGGACGGCCACAAGTACCTCGCGCAGCAGTACGCGATTCACGCGCCGATCCTCGATCAGCCCGCCGCTGCCTTGCTCGACGATCTCGCGCAGCGCGGTCTGCTCGACGACACGCTCGTGCTCTTCACGACCGAGTTCGGACGCATGCCGACGTTTCAGAAGGGCGCGAGTGGTCGCGACCACAACCCCAAGGGATTCACCGTCTGGCTCGCTGGCGCCGGCGTGAAAGCGCCCTTCAGCTTCGGCGCGACCGACGAGTTCGGCTGGAAGGCCGTCGATGGCGCGACGACCATCTACGATCTGCACGCCACGCTGCTGCACCTGCTCGGTCTCGATCACAAGCGGCTCTCCTGGTACCACAACGGGATCGAGCGGCGGTTGACCGACGTGCACGGCGAGGTGATTCGCGCGATTCTCGCGTGAGAGAGCCTGCGGCCGCGCGCCTCCTGAGCGGTACGGCGCCAGGTTTGACTTCGGCAGCGCGACCGTGCACGCCGATGCGGGCGTGGCATCGAAGTTGGGCCTGGTACCAGATCCGGGGACAACCGCCTCTGCGCGAAGAATGCTTGTAACGCGCGCCATCGGCCTTGGATTCAGGGAGTGTTCCACCAACGCCCTACAAGAACACTCCCATGCAACTTCGAACTGTCCTGTTCATTGCCCTCGCCGCGCTCCCGTCCTCCGCCCAGACCTTCCTCGGGCCTACGCCCTACCTGAGCAGCGCCGACAGCCCCTTCCCGGTCGGCTCGCCGAACTACTCGCTAGAGACTTTCGAAGACCACCTCTTCAACGTCTCCGGCGTCACGGCGTCCAGTGGAGTCGTCACGGGAGTCGTATACCCCGGCTCGAGCCTCATCGATTCCGTCGATGGAGACGACGGCGTGATCGGAAACGGGACCTGCACGAACTGCGATTCGTACTTCGTCACTGCTGGAACCGTGACTTTCATGTTCAGCGAGGCGATTCTCGGTGGACTTCCGCACCACGCCGGACTTGTCTGGACCGATGGCGCTCCTGGTTGCACGGTCACTTTCAAGGCTTTCGACGTCAACGGCGTATTGCTTGGAACGGTGGTAGCCCCCGGGCTCGGCGACGGGAGCAACAGTGGAACGACGGCGGAAGATCGTTTCTTCGGCGTAGATTTCGTCGGCGGCATCCGCAAGATCCAGGTGAGCAATTCGAGCGGCGGGCTCGAGATCGACCACCTGCAGTTCGAGCGGCCGTGCCTCTTCGCGCCCGTGCAGACCTACTGCACAGCGAAGGTCAACTCGCTCGGCTGTACGCCGACGATCGGTTTCACCGGTTTTCCGAGCGCCAGCGCGGGATTCGGTTTCGTCGTCAAAGCGACTAACGTGATCAACAACAAGCCGGGCTTGATGCTCTACGGCAACGCCGGCCGCGCCGCGGCACCTTTCGTTGGCGGGTTGCGCTGCGTGAACGCCCCGGTCCGGCGCACGACGCCGCTCAACTCTGGTGGCAATCCTCCGCCGAACAACTGCTCCGGCGTCTACTCGATCGACATGAACGCATTCGGGGTCGGTGCGCTCGGCGGTTCGCCGCAGGCCTACTTGACCGTACCGGGCACGCTGGTCGACTGCCAGTTCTGGGGCCGCGACAACGGTTTTACCGCGCCGAACAACGCAACGTTGTCGGATGGCTTGGAGTACGCAATCTGTCTATGAGCCTGGCCCCCGCCGGTCCGCGATCCTTGCGTTGATTGCCGATGCCGGCATCCCGGCATCGGCAATCTACGCGACCCACGCAGGCGGATCGGCGATCGCTCGCACAGGAATCTGAAGTTGCGCGCAGGGAGCGGCGACCGAGCGAGAGCGCTCCAACTTCCTATCCGCCCGTCGCCGGCGCAAACGTGGCGCCCGACAATTTGTTGGGTGACAAGTAGATGTGCTGATTTTCGGCGTCGATGATGATGTTGAAGCGCTTCAGCAGACCGCATCCGAGAATACTTGTGCGCGTGGAGCCGATCTTGCCCTCGAAAATGCCGACGGGCACGTCGGCAAAGGTCGTCGCCCCTAAGCGCAGAGCGGGGAGCCGTACCTTGCGAGTCCTGACTTCGTTGCCGTAGGAATCCTTGAGCACCGTCTCGGAGAGCGTCTCTAGGTCGGCGCCGAGATCGTGGTTGCGCACGAACTCCTCGTCGAGCAGTGCGGTGCCGGAGAAGCCCGAGTGCAGCAAGAACTCCACCGTGTGCGGACGATCTGCGACCGTGAGCTCGCCGGTCACGTACATGCTCCCGCGCCGGGTCACCAAGTCGAGCCGCTGTAAGTTCGTGTCCATTGCCGGCAAGCTCGGGTGGATCAGCAATTCGCGCGCATCGAAGTTGATCTCGACGATCTTGCCGGCAAACAGATTCGGACCGAACTTGCCGTCCGTGTCGGGCCCCGAATTTTCGGCCTCGGTGATCGGCAGATCGCGCCAGGCAAGCTCGCCGATTTGCAGCGAGTTGCCGGTGCTATACCGCGCCTGTGTCGTTCCGCCCCAACTTTGCACGGAGACGGATTCGCTGGCCGTGAACGTGGACAACCTGGCGATAGCCTGCTTCGTCAGGGACACGGAATCGACCGCGGTGTGAAACATCAGGTCAAGCGTGTCGGTCGCATTGAGTGTCGCGCGGACCTCAATGTTGTCGGCTGCCGTCAGCGTGAACGGAATCCTGATCACGGCCGCCTGCGCGGGACGGATCGAGGCTCGCTCGACGGCGCTGCACGCCAAGAGCCCGCATGCAATTGCGATCCATCGCGGCGCGGTTCGGAGCGAGGTACGAGACATCATGGGACAACGAGAAGCACGCTCGCACATCCCGCGGCGACCGGCAAGCTGGCGCGATCGGGAAGAACACATTCAATACCAGGTCCAATCTCGACAACGCGAGGACCTACGCCAACTCAGTCGAAGTGTGCGGTCGTGGCGTCGAAGTCGAACCTGAGAGCAGATCCGTTTTCGCAGCGTGGCATGAGCCTGCGAACGTGTACCCACACTCAACCGGCCGGCTACGTACTCGCGCTAATTGTCCGTGCGCAGTGCGCAGACCAGCATTGGAACGTGGCCCCTATTGGAGATGGAAGGTCATGAAGACTCTTGTGCTCGTTGCGTGTCTGGGTCTATTCGCATGCGCAGCCTCGCCGCAGAAGATGGACGAGGTTGCGCGCACGGAGGCGGCGCGTCTCGTGCGTCCTTCGAAGGCGCTGTCGAGCTTTGCGGAGTATGAGCTCCGGCCCATCACGCTGGGTTCGGCCGTACAAGGCGACGCGGAAAAAGTCGCGGAGTCGGCCAAGCTGCAGGAGAAGCTGAATTCGAAGCTCGAGCCTTTGCTCGCGCAGTGGCGCGCGGCACCCGCGGGGACGCGCGCGGGCAAGCTTGTAATCGAGCCGCAGCTCGCAGCTTTGAGAATCGTAAGTAGTGGTGCGCGATTCTGGGCCGGTGCCATGGCGGGCGATTCGCAGATCGACGTCGACTTGCAATTGACCGAGGCCGGCAGCACTGGGGTGCTCGCCAAAGTCCGCATCGCACGCGGCGTGGGCGGTTATGCGGGCGGCTGGTCCGTGGGCAAGACCGATCAAAACCTGCACGACTACATCGTGGCGATCGTGCACCAGTACCTCGTCGACAGCTACTGAACGGCGCGCTCACGAACTTCCGCGAGTCCGGGCTCGTGGCGCAGCGCGCGGCGCCGATCACGAGTGCGTGTCGCCGCGGATTCATGCCATGCTTTGCGTGAAGCCGCGCCGCACGGCGCAGCCACGCTCGAATCGCTGTCATCGGGTCGCGAATAGCGTTCGGTGCCAATGAACTCCGGCGGGACGCTTCCGCCTAACAACTGCTCCGGCGTCTACCTGCTCGACTTCAACGCCTTCGCGATCGGAGCCCTCGGCGGTAGTCCTGCGAGCTACTTGATCGTGCCCGGCAGCGTGATCGACGCCCAGGCCTGGGGCCGCGACAACGGTTTCGCTTCACCGAACAACGCGACGTTGTCGAATGGATTGCAGTTCACGGTCGGGCCTTGATTACGAAGCACCGCGGGGAATACGGTACCAGGTTCGATTTCGTCATCTC
>JAYUOR010000399.1:0-3712 GCA_043760765.1 Planctomycetota bacterium
TACGGAAGGTGGATTACCCGCCTATAGCTATCATTCCGCCACATCAGGTGGGCAGGAGCACGGAGGCCCTTTTCTTGAAGTATTTCCGGTGACTGCTAATGCGGGTGGCGCCGGGCGGGATCAGAATACTATGCCAGGTATCACGGGGTCCACCAACGGGGCTTCCACAGTTGGGTACTTTGAAAAGCTGTTTTGTAACAGCGATCTGGGCCCCGACGGGCACACCACGCTCGGGAGAGCAACTGACCCGCATTCGCCCAGCGCAGGATTTACGACGGCAAGCAATAATCCACAATACTTGACCGTGGGTGCCACGCCGATACCAATACGTACAAACAGGGTCGTAAGTACTGATCCGGATGCGATTAGTTGGTTCGTTAGAACTCCAAGCCTGGAGCGGGGCGTGCACAGTATTGACGCAACCTGGAGTCATTGCTGCCATGACTGGTGGGCGTTCACCGTGCTCAGTTTTCGCGGCGATTGGCAATGACGGGGAGGTCGAATCAGGGTGGCCACCAGTGGGCGGACAGTAGCACGGCCTCGCCGCCGTTTGAGTCTCTCCACGCGCGCCTAGGGAGCGTGCGCCGCCAGCATTCTATGCGGCGATTGTTCTTGTGTTCACGACGGGCCGTGCTAATCGGTGTGATGCCGTGGCCGTTTCTTATGGGGCTCTCCGCTTGCGGCAATAGCAATGACATTCCTGCGGCCGAGTTGGACAGTGGCCAGAGGCTAGTCGAGCTTCGCGGCATTAACTGCATTGAGGAAGGGAACCTGGAAAATGGAATGCGTATTGGAACGTGGCGATATCTCAATCTGGTTACGAAAGCAGTCATGGAGGAGATTGACTACCGAGGTGGTCAGGAGCTGCGGCATCGAATTTGGGTGGTCCAGCCAGTCATCTACGAATACGAGCAGGATGGGGGCACTTGGATCGGTTTTGCCAGAAGCGAGGGAAAAGAGGGGTCGTGGGTTCATTGGACTCTAGATCTAAAATTAGATTGTGTTGGCTCTGGCATATACCACTTCGACAAGAGGATCGAAGACGTGCACGTTCTCCCCGGGGGCGCTGTTGACGAGCATGACCCTAGAACAGCCGTCGAGCTCGAAAGAATTAAGCGGGATATGCCATACATGATTGATCCAAACAAAACACACAACTAACCTTGTTGTCCCTCCCGAAAACCCCGTCCGCAGCTCCGGCGCGGCAATTGACAACTGAACCATCTGCCGTTGCGCCGAATCTGCTCGCGAGTTCTGCGGCGTCAGGGGACGCGAACTTCGCTCATCGTCGATCCGAAGGTGCTTCCCGCCGCCCATCTAGTTGCGACCCGTTCTCAACTCCTCGTCGCCCAAAGTGGCTGTCAAAAACCCCGCATTTGTCCGCTTTTGGCCACACTCACGTGCGCGGCATGTGGTCGAAAATGTCGCTTTCCGCCGCTTTTGGTCGCTTTTGCCGCTTTTGGCCACTCTCGGATCCGTCAATGCCGCTAGATTCCCAACCCGGATGTAGCTGCACTCTACGGTTTAGAGGGCGCGCGTAAGTCGCGTAAACGCGCGGGTTTATGTGGTCGCGCGAGAGCTTCGCGACTTCGCGCGATGAGGATGTGGCTGTTTGTTGGCTGCCTCGTGCGGGCAAGGACGCGCATCTCCTCGCGGCGTAGATCCACCAAGAGCTGCGCGGAAAGTTGGGCCGATCGCGCTCCCGCCGTTCCCCAAATCGCTCGACGTCGCTACCCTCGCCGCTCCACAAATGCGGGCGTAGCTCAGCGGTAGAGCGCAACCTTCCCAAGGTTGATGTCGCGAGTTCGAATCTCGTCGCCCGCTCCACGTTCATTCGTCGGATTTGCAGAAAGTAGCCAAGTGTCAAATTCTGAACTAGCCACCGTTGTCGTTACGCTGCTTGTCGGATCAGCCGGTGTTGTTGCGACCCTCATCGCGGCATTTGCGGGCTCGTATTCCGCCTACCTGCTTTCTGCGCGACGGGAGGATGCAAAACATCTAGAGGCTCAGGCAGCTGCCGGCAACAGAGCCCTGTTTACGCTTGGTCAGCAGCTAAATCGATTGGTCAACATTCAGAATCAATTCATCAATCCTGTGCGCACTGACCCGGCCCGTGCGATAAATATGCGACCCGTCGGCCCAATTGACTCTGAGCCACTTGTGGTCCGAGTAGAGTCCATAATGTTCTTGCTTGAGAGTGGGCATGCTGACATGTTGTTTCGATTGACCCTTGAGCAAGATTGGTATGACACAGTTGAAGCGGTGACCCAGAGACGTTCACAGCTCCACTATGATGAAGTCCAACCGGCCCTGAACCGTGCAGGCATCGTTGAGTACGCAACCTGGCCGATGGAACAAATTCTACAGGCGCTAGGCCCAATGCTCTTTTCTCGTGTCAGTCGAATGACTGAAGACATAATACAGTCCGTCGATAAGGTCATCCTCAGCAACAGTGCGATTGCCAACGAGCTCCACGCAGCGTTGAAGCGCCAGTTCCCCAACACAAAGTTCGTCGAGGTTTACAGGAGACCGCCGGCTTCGCGCGGTCGACAAGACAACTGATTTGCTGTCCCATGAATCACCTCCGCCTTGAAGGTCGAAACGCTCGGCCGCCCCCGATGAATTTGTCGAGCAGACCGTGCCGTTCGTGCGAGCAGAAGATCGGTTCGCATTCGGTACGGCGGCAAACCCGGCACGAATAATCAGACTGGACTCGCGGTGGTGTCGACGGCGACGCGTGAGGACGCGCGCATTTGGATCACGCTCGATGGCACCCAGCTCTACGAGGACTGACATGAAGGCGAGGAGTTCGATCAGGGCAACAAAGGCACCGCACGGCATGCCGGCAACGACGGCGGTGCCCTTCGTGGCCGAACTGCGCGACAACGTCGACGCGCTCTATGCCGGCAAGGTCACGCACGACGAGCACCGCGCTCGTGTCTCAGCTCGGGGCATCAGATCCACCTGCAGTTCGGGCAAGCAGATCCACCGCTTTGATTCTCAGACCAGGGCTCCGGCTCGGGGCAATCTGCATTCGGGGAGCGATCGTTTCGAGACTCGAAAGTGTGCCTGGATTGCCGCAGAGGGGGCGCGTAATTCAGGTACATGTGTTCGATCCAAGCTCCAGTAGGCACCGCGGTGAGCGGGCCCCGTGCTCCCATCGTCGGGCCTTGGCACCGGACGAAGAGCTCGCTATGCTCAGCGGAATAATGCTTGTCGGATTCTGTCAATTTTTCGCAATCCCCCAAGAGCTGGAAGGAGATCAGCCATGTCAGGTTCAGGATCGAGTGGTGGGGTTTACGAAGGCGGCACCACGCCATGCGAATCACTGGATGTCGAGACGGCACTGGCCTCGCCTGACCCCACAGTGAAAGTCTCTAAGGGAGACGTGCTTGCAGTTCGAATCGAGAAGGGGAAAGTGCCGATAGCGGTTTGTGCCACAAAAGATGACAAGATCGCGGGGTCGCTTGCCTTTGGTGCGGTTCGTCAGCTTATCGGTTGCATGGAACAGGGGCACGAGTACATAGCAACCGTGAAGTCCGTGGACGGTGGGCGACGAGTCGTACGCATAACACATAAGTGAGTGGCAAGCCGATCATTGAGGTTGCTGGCGGCGTCTATGTCGAACAGTGCCTTGCCCCCGCCCGCCGGGAACTCTACGGGAGCGGCGGACGGGCAGCCGCCGTAATCTGCACTCTTGGTGGTGGGGCCA
>JAYUOR010000400.1:0-9794 GCA_043760765.1 Planctomycetota bacterium
ATTGTGGGCCGTGCGAAACGTCGCCGCCCGCGCGCGCGAACCGCTGGCCACGGCGTCGAGACGGAAATTCAGGCGCGTGCCGGTCACAGCTAAGAACTCATGAGCCTGCGCTCCGTCGACCTGCCGGACGCTGGCAGCCTATCGACGATCGGTTGACCATGGGCCGCGAAAAAAGGCTGTAACTGCAACATCGTTGGGTGCTCGAGGCGCAATACCATAGCGCGCACACGCGGAAAATGGAGCAGTTGGCCGCGCTTGCCCCCGGCTTCGCTCTGGTGTTCGCGCCTGCGAGCCGCGTGTGGCGCGCTCAGAAGTCCCAGCGCAGCGAGATGAGCAGCACGGTGATCCCCGCGTCGCGATCTTCGCTGTTCAGGTTGTAGTCCGAGCCGTCCGCCCATTGCCCGTCGGCGCCGATCGAAAAACCACCGAGGATGCAGGCGAAGACTCCGGCGTGCGCATAGAGGCCAAAGCTGCCGTCGTTTTCAGAGATCTCATTGAAAGTACCTGGATATGTCATCTTCGCCAGCGCGATGCGTGGCCCGGCGCCCACGACAAAACGCAGCCAAGTGAACGGTCTCCATTCCTCCGTCGCGCCGACGCGGAAGTCGAAGAAGTCCACGTGGCTGTCGAAGGAGTCGTTCTCGGACTCGGCGTTCGCGTACTTCACAGCGAACTCAAGCCCGCAGGGCCAGTCGGGTTTGCGGCCTGCCATGTTGAGAGAGACCAGCACGCGCTCGCCATAATCGGACCAGCCCTTCGAGCCCATCCTCGGTGGGCCTGCGGAGAGCGTGAAACTCTGCCCGGTAGCGCTGCCGGGCTCTGCTGCCGCACAGGCCGCCAGCCCAAGCAAGCCGGCTGTGAGCAGGCCGCTAGCGAACTGTATGCTGGAACGTTAGGCGGGCGAACCGGCGTTCTCGATACGCCCTGTTGCCAGGAAGGCCGCGACACTGTGGGCAGCCGGGCATGCCCGTGCGGCTTGCGCCCCCGCAGTACGCTGCCAGGCACCCTCGCTCGATAGGATTCGGGTTCGATGTCAGAAGCAAATTTGCCACTGACGTGCGATATCAGGATTCGCTGCGGGGACTTGCGTCGCGCACTCACGTTCACGCTGGCGCTCGTGCTGACGCTGCTTTCCAGTTCTTGCGCGTCGAGCGCGCGATTGGGGCGTTTGTCCCCGCTGGTCAACGATGCTTCGCGCGATCGCGTCAGTCTGTGGCCGCTCGTCTACCACTCAGGTGGCGGCACCGCGGTGCTCTGGCCGATCTTCGACGTCGATGAAAAAGGCTTCGCCGTGCGGCCGCTCGTCGCCAAGGACGGGCCGGAGTGGGATGTGCTTTACCCGTGGGCGCATTCCGACACGAGCACCGGGAATGGCTGGGCGGTGCCCTTCTACTGGACGCGTTCCAACTCAGGCGTCTTCCCGATCGCGAACTTCGGCGAATTCAGTTACGTCGGGCCGATCTGGTGGAAACGCAATGGCGCCGGCGAAGTCACGTCGGGTGGACTCTTCCCGCTGATCTATTTCGGCGAAACGAAATACATCGGCCTGATCTGGTGGTGCAAGTCGAGCGGCGGTCTTTTCCCGCTGATCCACTTCGGCAACTTCAACTACGTTGGGCCGGCTTGGTGGAATCGTGAATCCGGCGCGTTCGGATTGTTCCCGCTGTTCGGCACGGGCGAGATCAGACACGTCGGCCCGGTGTGGTGGGAGCCGAAGTCCGACGGTGGCCCTTGGGCCGGACTGTTTCCGCTCGTGTGGTTCGACAACGGGATGAAGCATTTCGGTTTCTTCCCGTTCTACGCTCACGACCTCGGCGAGAAGTCGCGCACACGCAATTATTTGCTCGGCCTGATTCACACGGGTGAGAAGCAGGATTCGCACGAGAACTGGGCGCTTCCGTTCTATTACGACCACAAGTCGCCAAGCAGCGCGGACACGCTGGTCTTTCCTTTCTACTGGAAGCGCACGCGCGGCGAGAAGGCGCAGGTCTTCACGCTGCTTGGGAACCGCAGCGTCGATCCGTCGAATGAGTCGTTCAATCTGTATCCATTCTGGTGGTCGAACGAATCCCAGGGCTCGTCGTGGAACATGCTGCTGCCGTTCTTCTACTACGGAAAGAACGGCGACGAGCGCACGCTGCTCACCCCGCTCGGCGGCCGGGCCTGGAGCAACCTTGGCGTGACGCGCTACTTGAACGTGCTCGGGCCGATCTATCACCACAGTCTGAGCGCCGACGGGACAGAAGAACGTACCGCCTTTCTCTGGCCCCTGTTCGAGCGCCATCGCAAGGCCGAAGAGACCACGACGCGCGCCGCGCCATTCTTTTCTTCGAGCTCTTCGCCCGAGCGCCGCGAGGGCTGGTACGGCCTGGGCCTCGGCCACTTCCAATCGACTCCGGACGGGTCGTCGCATCGATTCTGGCCGCTGTACTCGGTTTCCGATGAAGAGCATTCGCCCGGATACTTCTATGACCTCACGCTGTACGGCAGCCGCACGCACGCCGGCCGCACGGAGCGGCATCTCTTTCCGATGTATTCGGGCGAGTCGTCCGCGACCGAGTCCCAGGCGAGTTTCCTGCTGGGCCTTGGTGGCTATTCGCGCACGCAGGGCAACACTTCGTGGCGTCTGTGGCCGCTCGCCGCCCATTCCGAGAACGAGGACGATTCGCCGATCGTGCACTGGACCACGCTCTTCGGTACTGCGCGTTGGCCGAGCCACGAGAGTTGGCACCTTGGCGGGCCGCTGATCTATTCGAGCCGAGTGGACGAAGAGGGTGGGATTCGCGCGCGCAAGCGCCGGCTCTTGACGTTCTTCACCGACGAGCGGCTGGATGCACTTGGTCATTGGATCCCGCAAGGAACACGGCCCACACGGGAAAACCTTGTGCACCAGAGCGAACAAGCCTTTCTCTTCGGCGCGTTCATGAAAGACCACCGCGAATATCGGGTCTGGCGCGCCGGGGTCGTGAGCGATGCCGATCAGCGGACGCTGTCGGCTTTTTCGTCCCGCTACGACGACCTGGCACAGTCGCCGCGCGACGAGTCGCGCGCGAGGCAGATCCTCAGCGACCACGCTGTCTCGCCCGCGCAGGACACTGCGGCCGCGCTGCAAAAGGCCGTCGCCGCCTTCGTCGATTCACAGACCGAGGTCCTCGAACGCGACAAGTTCCGTCTGCCGCTGCTCTACAATTACGAGAACGACGGCAAGAGCGTGGAGTGGAGCGGGCCGCTGTGGCTCATCAGTTCGAAGACAGAGCCCGCGCACTCCACGTTCAGCGTGTTCTACTACGGATATCGCAGCGAAACCAAAGGCGACGAGACGCGCCGCGACATCTTTCCCTTCATCACCTACGACACGTCGCCGAAGGGTGTGAATACCTCGTTTCTGTGGCGCCTTTTCCACTACCAGCGCGTGGGCGCGAGGAGTGGCGGGCACGTGCTCTTCATCCCCTGGGGCGATGTGTAGCGCTCGCAACCCAAGGGCACGCGCAGGCGGCCGAGCCATGCGCCAAAGGTCCGCTTCGCCTGGGAATTCGTGCGTAGCCGAGATCCGGGCGGCGATTTTCGTGCTGCACGCCGAGGCCCCGTGCGCGCTAACATGCCGTCCCGCCGTTCGAACACAGCAAGGAGACCGCAAGCGTGAGCAAAGGCCAGAAGATCCGCACCTACGACTACGTGAACCACCCGTACGAACAGGTTCGAGCCGCCTTGGGCATGAATTCCGCGAACCTGTTCCAGGCCGCGACGAAAGCCGCGACCGCGCGGGCGAATTCGCTGGCCTCGGAACTGCGCGTCGACCTGGCGGGGATCAAACTCGGCGCGGACATTTCGATCTCCGTCAAGCGCACTTCGCAAGCACCGGCCTCTGGAATGGGCGGCCCCGCAACCGTGATCGAGCTCGAGTGGGAGGCGGCGAACCTGCCGCATTTGTTCCCGTTCATGAAGGGCGAGCTGAGCATCTATCCGCTGACGGCAACGGAGACCCAACTCGACTTCTCCGGCGTCTACGAGCCGCCGCTTGGAATCCTCGGCAGTGCCGTCAACGCCCTGGTCGGCCACCGCATCGCCGAGAGTTCCGTGCACCGCTTCGTTGCCGATGTCGCAGGGCACTTGCGCACGACACTGAGATAGGGCGGCACTGCGGACGGATATCGCGCGCGGTGCTCGAGGCTACTCGAGCATGTGCTCCTGCGTGTCCGTCGTCGGCTCCCCGTGAATTTCCGGGTTCCGATTGAGGAAACGCGCGCAGGCGTTCCAGCGCAGGATCGAGTCTTCGTTGCCGGCGGGCCGCACGCCAATCGCGAGTTCGTACTCGTGCATGGCTTCGCGGAATTCGTCGAAGGCGTGGTAGCGCGCGCCCGGATCGCCCTGGGCGACACGTGCCTTCGCGCTGCGTTCGAAGATGATCCCGCCGTAGTACGCGCGGCTGTAGGCGTCCGACAGGCTCTTCAACAAGTTCGCGGCGCGGCCGAAGTTCTTCGCGCGGTTCTCGCGGAATTGATCGGTCAAGGCGAGCAGCAGCGTGACGATCGCACCCTCGTTCTTGGGATCGACGTCGAGGATGTCGAGGCAGATGCTCTCGGCTTCGTGCGGCTCATTGAGCACGCGATAGTGCTCGGCTTTTTCGAGCGCGCGAGGCAGCGCCTCCTTGGCAACCGGTTTGAGCTCGAACATGGCGGTTATCCCGTGATTTTCGCGATCAGCATGCGCAGTGGGTCGAAGAAGCGATCGACGACGCGTTCCTTGAGCGGAATGATCGCGTTGTCGGTGATCGTGATGCCTTCGGGGCAGACTTTAGTGCAGCACTTGGTGATGTTGCAGAAGCCCAGTCCGTCGCTGTTCTTCAGGTCGGCGAGCCGGTCCTCGACATCGAGCGGGTGCATCTCGAGCGCGGCGGTGTAGACGAAGAAGCGCGGGCCGATGAACTCTTCGTGTTTGTGGTGCTCGCGCAAGACGTGGCAGACGTCCTGGCACAGGAAACACTCGATGCACTTGCGGAATTCCTGCACGCGGTCGACGTCGACCTGACTCATGCGCCAGGTTCCGTCAGGCGCATCGGGCGGGCGCGGCTTGAACTTCTTGATGCGCTTCTTGACCGCGAAGTTCCATGAGACATCGGTGACGAGGTCCTTCATCACCGGAAAGGCGCGCAGGGGCTGGATCGTGACCGGCTCGGCCAGATTCAAGTCGGCGAGCTGTGTCATGCACATCAATTTGGGCATGCCGTTGATCTCGGCCGAGCACGAGCCGCACTTGCCGGCCTTGCAGTTCCAGCGCACCGCGAGGTCGGGCGCGGACTCGGCCTGGATCTGGTGCACGGCGTCGAGCACGACCATGCCCTCGCCGACCTCGGTCGTGTAGTCGACGGCCTTGGTGCCCGACTTGTCGCCGCGCGCAATTCTGAAAGTCGCTTTGGTCACTAGGCCATCTCCGCAATGATTTTCTTGTGGTCTTCCGCAAGCGGCGGGAGCGCGGAGCGCGAGAGCTTCATCTCGCCACCGGCC
The DNA here is from genome assembly GCA_043760765.1 of Planctomycetota bacterium. Lineage (GTDB taxonomy): Bacteria > Planctomycetota > UBA1135 > UBA1135 > JADJQU01. The sequence goes on from JAYUOR010000400.1 coordinate 5,505, forward strand.
GTACGTTCGATCACGAGGTTGTACTTGGACCAGGTCTCGCTCTTCTGCGGGAAGTCGTCGCGGAAGTGGGCGCCGCGGCTCTCCTGGCGTTCGAGTGCGGAGATCGAGATCGCCTCGGAAACCGTCAACAGGTTCTCGAGGTCGAGCGCCGTGTGCCAGCCGGGATTGAATTCACGATTGCCCTCGACGCCGACCTTGGCGGCGCGGCGCTTGAGCTCGCGCAAGCCCTCGACCGCGCGGCGCATTTCCGCGTCGGTGCGCACGATGCCGACGAGCTCCTGCATCATTTCCTGCAGCGCGTGCTGCACGGCGAAGGCGTTCTCGGCTCCCGCGCTCATGCTGCGTTCGAAGGGTTCGAGCGTCTTGCGCGCGACCTCTTCGACCTGGGCCTCGTTGACTCCGCCGGCTTTGTGCTGCTTGGCATATTTCGCGGCGAATTCGCCCGCGCGCTTGCCGAAGACGAGCAGGTCCGAAAGTGAATTCCCGCCCAGGCGGTTCGCGCCGTGCAAGCCCGCGGCGCTCTCGCCCGCCGCGAAGAGTCCGGGCACGCGCGACATCTGCGATTCACCGTCCACGCGCACGCCGCCCATCATGTAGTGGGTCGTCGGCCCGACTTCCATCGGTTCGGCGGTGATGTCGATGCCCGCCAGTTGTTTGAACTGGTGGTACATGCTGGGCAGCTTCTTCTTGATGTGCTCCGCGCCGTTCGAAAGCCGGCCCTTGATCCACGAAATGTCGAGGAACACGCCGCCGTGCGGACTGCCGCGGCCGGCCTTGATCTCGCGGTTGATGCAGCGCGCCACGTGGTCGCGGGTCAACAGTTCCGGTGGCCGGCGCGCGATCTTGTCGCCCTGCGTGTAGCGCCAACCTTCCTCTTCGTTGTCGGCGGTCGAACTCTTGTAGTTCTCGGGAATGTCGTCGAACATGAAGCGACGCCCCTGGTTGTTGCGCAGCACGCCGCCCTCGCCGCGCACGCCTTCGGTCACCAGGATGCCGCGCACGCTCGGCGGCCAGACCATGCCGGTCGGATGGAACTGGACGAACTCCATGTCCATCAATTCGGCGCCTGCGCGATAGGCGAGCGCCTGTCCGTCGCCAGTGTACTCCCAGGAATTGCTGGTGATCTTGAAGGCGCGGCCGATGCCGCCGGTCGCGATCACCACCGCCGGAGCCTTGAACACGCGAAAGCGTCCGCGCTCGCGGTCGTAGGCGAAGGCGCCGCAGACACGCCCGCCTTCCTTGAGGATCTCGACCACGGTGCATTCCATGTGCACGTCGATGCCCTGGTGGATGCCGTGATCCTGCAGCGTGCGGATCATTTCCAGGCCGGTGCGGTCGCCGACGTGCGCGAGCCTGGGATAACGGTGGCCGCCGAAATTGCGCTGCAGGATGCGCCCGTCCGCCGTGCGATCGAAGACCGCGCCCCAGGCTTCGAGTTCGTGCACGCGCTGCGGAGCTTCCTTGGCGTGGAATTCGGCCATGCGCGGATTGTTGAGGTACTGCCCGCCGCGCATCGTGTCCGCGAAGTGCACGCGCCAGTTGTCGCGGTCGTCGACGTTGCCGAGCGACGCTGCCATGCCGCCCTCGGCCATCACCGTGTGCGCCTTGCCCAGCAGCGACTTGCAGACGAGTCCGACGCGCGCGCCCTGCGCGGAAGCCTCGATCGCCGCGCGCAGGCCCGCGCCACCGGCGCCGATGACGAGCACGTCGTGTTCGATCGTTTGGTATTCGAGTGTCACAGGATTCTCCAGTCGTGCCAGATGCCCATCGAACACAGCCGGATGTAGAGGTCGGCAAAACCCACGGAGCACAGGCTGAACCAGGCGAAATTCATGTGCTTCGCGTTGACGCAGGTCACGCAGCTGTAAGCCTTGGCGCGCACGGGGTGCTCGGAGAGCCGATCGAACACGCCGCCGATCAGGTGGCGCAGCGAGTGGCAGCTGAAGGTGTAGCCGCCGAGCAGAATCGTGTTGACGAGCAGCACGACCGTTCCGACGCCGATGCCAAAATGCTCTTCGCCGCCGGCTGCGTCGGTGAACCACAGCGCTTTCCAGACATCGTGCGCGAGCAGACCGATGAACACGACCGCGATGTAGAGGAAGTAGCGGTGGATGTTCTGGACGATCAGCGGGAACGAGCGCTCGCCGAGGTATTGGTTGCGCGGTTCGCCGACCATGCACGCGGGCGGGTCGGACCAGAAGGCCTTGTAATAGGCTCCGCGGTAGTAGTAGCAGGTGAAGCGGAAACCCCCTGGTGCCCACAGGATCAGCAGCGCCGGCGAGAAGGGCATCCAGCTTGGCCAGAAGCCGGGCTTGGCTCCGAACCAACTGTGCGGCGAGTCGCCGAAGATCTCCGGCGAATAGAACGGCGAGAGGTAGTTCGTGCCCGGCAGCCAGTAGTGCGCGTTCTGGAACGCCGCCCACGTCGAATAGACGATGAACGTGGACAGCGCGAGGAACACGACCAGCGGTTGAATCCACCACGTGTCGCGCCGCGCGGTTGCACCGAACGCCTGTCGTTCCGGGACACCAGTTAGAGCCATCGGTCCTTTTCCACGGTTATCGATCCGCTCGGCATTCGAGCTGCGCGGACGATTGGTCCGTCGCGCATCGCCCCGAGCCCTGTTGTGAGCAACGCGGCATCTTCGCGAGCGATGGCGTCAGAAGTCAACCGCGAGCCGATCGCCAGGGACATTTCTGCGCGTCTCGCGGACCGGCGCTGGGCGGAGGAGCAGTTTTCCGGGATGCGCGGGCGGCCGTGGGCAGGGGCCGAAGGGGGCCGCCGAGCTTGCCACCAGACTCACGACCTGTTGCATGTGGGTACGATTCGCCGGCGCAGGCCGTGGCTCTCCAAGAGCTCACCGGTCATCCCGCGTTCAGCCGACCCGACTCCCAATCGAGCGCACTTTCGATGCTCACCATCACCCGCGACCGAGTCCTGCCCTGCACGATCACCGGCTCGTGGCCGAGGCCGCGTTGGTACGACTCGAGCATGTGGGGGAAGTCGCTCGACACGTGCATGATGGACGTGCGCTTCCGTGAGAAATTCACCGACGCGATGTCGGTGGTGATCTCCGACGAGGAGCGCGCCGGGCTCGACATCTGCACGCACGGCGATCTGCACTGCGACGACGACATGGCGGGGCGTTCGTGGCACCACTATCCGCTGCAGCGCTGGGCGGGCTTCGACGGCGATCACCTGCAGTCGGAGGAGACGCGCTCACCGTGGTTGCGCTATCCGCCGGGGACGTTGCTCAACGAGATCTACACCGGTTGGCGCTGGCCGCACGTGACCGGCAAGATCGAACACCGCTCGCTCGATTACGCGAAGATCTGGCGCATCGCGCAGTCGAGGACGCACAAGCCGGTGCGCTTCGGGACCTGTTGCTCGCAGGTGATGGGGCTGTTCCTCGACATCCACACAGACAAGTACAAGGACAAGCGCGAAGTGCTCTGGGACATGGCGGTGGCGATGAACAAGGAACTGCTCGCGCTACGCGACGCGGGCTGCAAGTGCATCCAAGTCGAAGAACCGACGCTGCACTTCTGGGCCAACACCTACGGGCCGAAGTCGGACGAGGTCAAGTTCATGATCGACTGCTACAACCGCGAAGTGCAAGGTCTCGACGACGTCGAGATCTGGATCCACACATGCTGGGGCAATCCGAACATGCAGCGTGTGATCGAGAACACGAGTTACGCGGCGTCGTTCGAGCTCTACATGCACGCCATGCGTGGCGACGTGTGGACAGTCGAAATGACCGACCGGAATTTCGCCGACATCGAATTGTTCAAGGCGCTGAAGGGCCGCTTGCCCAAAAAGATCGCCGTCGGCGCGGTCAGCCATCGCACGCTGCAGTGCGACACCGCGGTGGACGTTGCCGCGCGCATCCGCCGCGCGCTCGAGTGCATCAGTCCGGAGCAACTGATCGTCTCCAGCGACTGCGGCTTCGGCCGCCAGGGCGTCAACCGCGAGATCGCCTTCTTCAAGACCACGGCGATCGCACAAGGAACGAATATCGTGCGCCGTGAACTGGGGCTCGGCGAAAGCTACGTGCCGGCTGCAGATCCCAAGTTGCAGACCGACATCGTGCCGAAGACGGCGAGTTTTTGAAGTTGAGCCGGAGTTCGCCCGAGCCGGACCCGCTAGCGCGGGCTGGCGGACAAATCGAGGCAGCGCTACGCTTTCGGCGAGTCACCTGATCACTTCCACCCCGGGGGCATCTCATGGCATTGTTCAAGCTTGATTGCGTCGACAACAAGGATGTTTACGAGTCCGCGAAGAGCCAGG
>JAYUOR010000401.1:0-9770 GCA_043760765.1 Planctomycetota bacterium
AGGTCGAAGCCGGTCACAGCGCGCTGCAGGACTTCGCGCGAAAGTGGGCCTTGGATCGCGATCATCGCCGTGGCGTCGGTCTGATCGTCGATCGTGACCTGAAAGCCCTTGGCGTGCTCGTGCATCCAGGCCAGGTCGACGGCGGTATTCGAAGCATTGACGACGATGTAAACGCTCTCGGATTCACGGTAGAGCAGGATGTCGTCGATCGGATTGCCGTCCGCGCGGCAGAGCAGCGAGTAGCGGATCGAGCCGACCGGGATCTTGGCGCAGTAGTTGGTGGCGATGTGGTCGACGAACGCCAGAGCATCGCGGCCGGTGACGTGCACGCGGCCCATGTGGCCCAAGTCGAACAGTCCGACCCGATTCCTGACGCAGTTCACCTCATCGAGGATCGCCCCGTACTGGACCGGCATGTGCCAGCCGCCGAAGTCGATCAGTTTGGCGCCCAGTTGCTCATGGATGCCGTGGAGGGAGGTCGTCTTCATAAGACTGGAAAGGGGCTCGCCGCTGGCTAGGGCGCTGCCCGAGGGCGGAGGATGCTAGAGAATCCGCTTGCGCGCGGAAAGGGCCGAGGTCCGACCTCGGCGGAACTCCCGGGGTACGGTTGATGACCAGGACCGTTGCTGGCCGCCCAGCGACTTGGCTTTCCGGGCAACATGCTCCTCCCCACCCGCGCCCTGCGCTGCTTACTCACCCTGGCGTCGCTCGCGGTCGCAACCGACGCCGGCGCACAGGTTCAGGATCCCTTCGCGCCGGGCACGCGCTGGACCGCAGCACCCGCGGCCGCCACCCCATGGATCCCCAGCAGCGTCGAATTCGCCGCCGGCGGCGAACTCGTCTTCGCGGCGGGAGCCTTCGGCCATCCGAGTTGGCTCGTGTTCTCGAGTTCAGAGTCCGCCGGAGCCGGCGGCCAGATTCAGCCCCGCTTCAATCTCTCCGCGGACAGCGCCACGCTTTCGAACATGAGTGTGCGCTGCGGCGACCAGGCGCGCGAACTGTTCGGACTTTCGCAGGTCCCCGCACCGGATTCTGCTCACCGCAAAACCGAAATCGCGCGCTTCGACGCGCTCGCCGTCGGTGGTCTCGCCGCGGCTTGGACCCACGACATGGGTTGGCGCGTGAACGGCACGGCGAAACTTGCCGCCGCCGCTGATGGCTCGCGCGTCGTCGCGGTGCTCCACGACAGTGCGCAACACGCCATCAGGATCGAGTGGCTCGACGCGGCGACAGGCGTGCTAGCGATGCGGATCGACCAGAGCGCGGGCACACTGCGCCAGTTCGCGGCCAGCGAAGACGCAGGTCTCGTCGCGGTCATGGCGGGTCTCGAGCTGTGGGTCTTCGACTCCGGCGGAGCGCAGCGCCACCACGAGACGCTCAACGCTTCGACCCAGGCACTGGCGCTCTCCGGCGACGGCGGAACGTTGCTCGTCGGCGCGCCCGGTCTGCTGCGCGTGCTGTCCTGGAATTCCTCGGCATTCGTCGAGCGCGCGCGGGAAATAGCGCCGGCTGCCGAAATTCCCGTGCGCTGCGCGCTCTCGCACGACGGAAAGACCTGGGCCGCGGGTTGGTGGAATGCGAACACGGGTCGTGACGTGCGTCTGGAGTTGCGCGCCGCGCCGCTCGATGCGCTGGTCTGGCAGGAATTGCAGAGCGCGGCGAACACCGCGCCGCAGAACTACCCCGAGGCCGTTTGCATTTCGCGCGACGGCGCGCGGGCGGCCTTTGGAGTCTGGGGCAGCCTCGATGCGCAACCGGAAGTCGTGCTGGTGGATCGCGGCCAGGCCGCCTCGATCGCGCGCCTCGATCTGCCCGGCTCGGTGACAGCGCTGGCCCTCGATCCCAGTGCGACTCGGCTGGCGATCGGCATGAAACACGCCCACGCCAACCAGTTCGCGAGCACGGGCGAGGTGCGGCTCTACGACAGCGGTGAGCGCGAACTCCAGGCACTGTCCCAGGCCCAAACCGGAGGCTCGCTCAGCGTTAGCGCCAAGCGCAACGGGGCCGGCTCGGTCTGGTTCCTCTACGGTCTGCGGTCGAACGCTCCGATCAGCGTGGCCGGCGTTGCCGGGGCACTCTGGCTCTCCCGGCCGACGCTCAGCGTGAAACGCGTCGGCGCCGACATCTCGGGGCGTGCCGACGCGAGCTTGCCGATCCCCTGGAGCGTGCCGAGTTCCGGGGTGCCGTATTCGGTGCAGGCGCTGTTCCGCTCGGCCCTGGGCAGCGGACTGTCGCTCACGCTTCTCGACCCGCTCGCGCTCTAGTCCGGCGCCGCACGATCCCGTTGCCGGGACCGTGGCCAGGGGCTTCGCCCGGCACTCAAGCCGCCGCGTACCCAGACCCGATACCTCGCTCCGATCCCCATCCCCAGGGAGGATCCGGAGTCCATTCCCCGCCGCGGGGCAGGACGCCGAACCGCGCCATCCCCGGCCGCGGCCCGAAGTCGGGGAGCGACAGGAACCCATCAGATCATGCACAGCGGAAGACTCTTGAGTGTTGCGTCCCTCCTCGTTGCCCTCGCTGCAAGCTCATGCAACGGCTCAGCCGGAGGCGGTTCCTCGAACTCGATCCTCTCCATCGAGCAGGATCTGAGCCTGGACCCCAGCGGGCAGACAACCGTGGTCACGTTCATGAGCGACCCCGGCGCCCTGGACACTCCCAATTTCGAAGCCGATGGCGGGCAGACCGCGCAGACGGTGACGCAAAACGCCAGCGCCTTTACGGTGGTCTGGGACGCGCGCGTAGGCCCCGCGAGCGAAGTGCGCGCGATGAGCGTTGCCGACGTTTCGAGCGCTTTCCACGCCGTGAGCACCAGCGACGCCTCGGTACCTACCTTCGCGATCAGCGCAGCCACCCAGGTGCTGGGCTTGGGTGCGGACACGATCAGCGTGCAGTTCTCCGGGCCGCGCGTGATCGAAAGCGAGGCCGAAAACCCGAGCAATTGGACGCTCAAGGTCGGCACGACGACGCTGCTGCTCGCCGGCTCGACTTTCACGCTCGACAACCCGTCGCAAGTACTTTCGATCACGACTGGTCCGTTGGCGAACCTGCATGCGAGCTTCACCCTGGCGGCGAACAACACGCTGCACTCCGTCGCTGACATTTCGCTGGCTACCACGGCGATCGCCGGTTCGGCCACAGGCGACGCGGTTCTTCCGACCTTGACCTCGGTGCAGCAGAACCTGACGCAGGATGAATACGGCCGAATCGTCGATATTACTTTCAGCGAGGCAATGGACCCGCTGTTCTGCGCGCCGCTCTCGAACTTCGCTGGCAGCGGCTCCGACGTGGCCACTACCTTCGCACAGCCCGTGGCCAACGTGCTGCGCGTCACTTTCAACAACCCGATCGTTCCAGGGGTCAACACCATCGACCTCGAGAACCTGACTGACGCCCACGGCAATGCCTTCCCCGACCAGAACGTCGTGGTCGTCGCGGGATCCACCGTCGCCAACTCGTTCAGCTCCGGGCCGTTCACGACGACGGTCGAGGGTAGCGGCGGCGACGCGCTCGACGTCGCATTCACCCAGGCGATCGACCCCGATGACGCTTCGGATCCGGCCAAGTGGAACCTCGAGATTCCGACCGGCAATGCGTTGAACCTCGCCAACTGCGTGTTCACGTACGACCTGCTCGCCAAGGCGCTGAGCATCGAGCTCGACGTCGACGTGCAAAACGGTGTGAGCTTCACGTTCGAACCCGCCGCTGGCAATGAACCCAACGACGTCGATGGCCAGCCGTTCACGACCTCGGCCGCGGGTCTGGTCAGCGGCGAAGTCAACCCGCCGACCGTCGTCTCGGCGACGCAAAACCGCGTGTTCGACCCGACCGGCGCGACAGTCGACATCGTGTTCTCCGAATCACTGGAAGAGGCGAGCGCAGAGGCACTGCTCAACTGGGACATCGCCGGGCACGTCGCGCAGACGGCGACGCTGCTCAATTCGAAGACGATCGTGCGCCTCGACTTCGACACGCCCGTGCTCCCGGGAACGGACACGCTGAACGTCAGCGGGATCGCTGACCTGGCCGGCAACGCGATGGCGGCGGTCGTCGCTCACGCGCTCACCAGCACCGACAACGTCGCGCCGAGCGCCACCTCGCTCACGGCGCAAGCCGTCGAAGGCGCCGCGAACGACATCGTGCGCGTGATTTTCAATGACAACTTGATCGAGAGCGAGATCGAGAACATCGCAAATTGGACGCTGGAATCGCCGGTCGGGACCCCGCTCTCCCTGGTCGGCGCGAGCGCCGTCTGGAACAACGGCGGACGTCAGGCGACGGTTACGTTGTCCGACGGCACCGATCTGACGGGTGGCGACATCACGCGAGCCGGCTTCTCCGGCATTCATGACATCGCCGGCAACACGATCAGCGCGGCCACGGTCAGCGCGAGCGTGACGGCCGAGGTGAATTCGCCGGAGATCGACAGCATGTGGGTCAAGAGCGCGCTCACCAACCACGTGACCGTGCGCTTCACCGAACCGTGCAGCAAGATGGACGACATCGCCGGATTGACGCACTACGTCGTGCGCAATTCGGTCGGCGTCGTGAAGGGCAGCCCGACCACCGCGACCGAGAGTGTCGATCACCTCGGCGTCGAATTGGTATTCGGCTTCGCGGTTGTCGCCGGCTCGGACACCCTGGACGTCGCCGGTGTGACCGACCTAGCCGGCAACTCGATGTTCCCGGTGAGCCTGCACGCGGTCGCCACACAGAATTTGTCGGCGGTCAGCTTCGACGGTCCTTCGTCGGACATGATCGCGGTCAGCGGCGAGTCCAACGACGTGGTGGTGATCGAGTTCGCGACTCGCCCGTCGCGCTGGAACCTGCTCAGGGTCAGCAACTACACGATCTCGCTGCTCGGCAACCCGATCGATCTGAGCGGCGCGACTTTCAGCTTCGACGGCGCCCAGACGGTGACGATTTCACTGGACGCGAACTGGTCGCCCAACCTGCAGACCGGTCTATCGTACGACGTCGACATCAGCGCCATGAACAGTGCCCAGGGTGTCGCCGGCTCGGCGATGAGTGGCGCGCTGGTTTGCGGCGGCGAATCCAGCGCGCCGAGCCTGCCCGTGGGACTGACCCGCATCGACGCGGCCAATCCGTCGGACTCCGTGCTGCTCCAATTCGGCGAGGCTGTCGACCTGAGCTCGGCCCAGACGCTGGCCAACTACGACCTGAACGGCGGCCCGAATCCTGACAGCGTTGTTCGAGTCGGTTTGACCACCGTGCGCGCCACCTGGAATGGAGGCGTGGTCGTCGGCGACACGGTCAACGCGAACGTGGCCGACCTGGCCGGCAATATCGGCGTCGTCTCGCGCGTGGTTGGCAACGTCGACCCGCAAGGACCGCTGGTGGTCTCGGTCGATGGACTGAGTGTCGCCAACTCCGGATTGGATACCGTCACGGTGCAGTTCGACAAACCCGTCGAGCCGCTCACGGCTCTGGACTCGTCGAACTACGGCGTGACCAACGTTTCGGCCTTGGTACTCGGTAGCGCGGTCCTGCGCTTCAACAGCACGAACAACACCGTGACGATTCGCTTGCCCGCCGGAGTGGAACTCGATCCGACCCAGGGCATCAGCGTGCACGTCGAGGATGTCAAGGACCATGCGGGCCTCGCCATGAGTCCGCCGGCCAACATCGGCGGTGCAGTGAGCGGAGACCTGACAGCAGCGGCCTTCAGTGCTGCGTTCGCGAACTACCGCGTCAACGCGAGCGGGCTTGCGATCGACGTGCGCTTCAGTGAGGACATCCCGACCAGCTTCGCGAGCACGCTCACGAACTGGACTGTGTCCGGCGGCCAGACCGTCGTTGCGGTCGTGGCGCTGACGCCATCGCACTATCGCCTGACGCTTTCCGCAGCCCTGACCGCGGGCCACAACCTCGCTGTGACGGCCGTTCCGGACATGGCCGGCAACTTGTCGGGATCGATTTCGATCGCCCCCACGCTCTGACCCGTTCCAGGGGGCCGCGTGCCCGGAAATGCGCGCCCCGCGGGGAACCCCGTGGGGCGCATTCGTTCGCGGATGGAGCCGCCGCTCAGACGTGCATGGGCTTTCTCTTCAAGAACCAGCCCGTCAGGTCTCGATAGGGGACGGCGACCGAGCCCGCGGCCTGCGCCCACAGGCCCAGGTGTCCCTGGCCCGCAATCCATTTCAGGAGAGTACGCGTGACCCATACCAGCACCGAGAACGAACGCTCCGTCGCGGAGGTCGTCGAGGCCTTGATCGGCGTCGAGGACGAATCCAGCGAGGGCAGCGACCTGGAAGTCCAGACAGCGCGCGCCGCGACCGAGGTCGATGCGCGCACGGCTGAGTCCTACTGCCGAGTCCTGATCGGCCACCTGACCGACGATTCAGAGAGCGTGCCCGAGCTGGAAGCGCTGCTGATTTTGGGTCTGGCGCACCCCAGCGTGTTCGCGGCCAATCACATCTCGCTGGGGCAGGAGGGCCGTCGCCTAGCCCAGCTGATCGAACGGGCCGGCAATCCTGTGCGCGCGCAGGCGCTGCTCGAGCTAATCGCCGCACGCGCGCCTGAGGATCGCCAAGTCGACCACGAGCTCGCATCGATGATGCGCCGCACGGGCAACGCCGATCGCCTGATTGAACGCTACATGCGCCGTGCGGAGGAGTGCGTCTCCTCGAACCGCACCAAGGAAGCCATTTCCTGGTTGCAGGAAATCCTGCTGGTCGATCGCTCGCGTCGCGACGTCGCGCGCATGATTCGCGACCTGCGCTGGGGCGATCAGGAGAAGCGCACGCGTCTGCGCGGCCGCGTGCGAGGGTTCGCCATTCTGCTGGTCGTCGTCACGCTCGTCACCATGGCAGTCCAGCGCGAACGCGCGGTCGACTCGAGCTACGCAGCCGTTCCGCTCGCGGTATCAGGCGATCTGGGTTCGCTGCGCCAGCGCTTGCAGCAACTCGATCGATTGCAGGAGGAGCATCCGTTCAGCCTGCGGCTGTGGGACGCGAGTCGCGAACGGGCGCGTTTGAAAGTTGAGATCGCGCAGATCGAAGCTCAAAGCGCGCAGCTGCAGATCGCGCGCCACGGCGAACGCGAGGCACAGCTTGCCATCGCGGAGTCGGCCCGCAAGCAGGGCCGCATCTACACGCAGCAAAATCGCTTCGCGGAAGCGCTCGAGCAATTTGACCGCGCGCTCGCCGAAGGCCCGGGCGACTGGGATCAACGTAAGCAGATTCAGATCGACGTTGCCGCAATACAAGAGTGGACCGCCCAGCACGGGTCACAAGCTCCGGGAAGCGTCAAATGAGTCTTTTGCGCCGCATGCTCTCCGGTTCGCGATTGCGCCAGCTGAGCCGGGCTGTCGCCGAAAGTCCTTCGCCACGCTCCTATGCGGAGCTGGCCGCGGAGCACGCGCGCCTGGAGGAAATGGTGGACGCCGAACGCGTTGCGCGCGAAGGCCTGGAGCTGTTCCCCGGCAACAGCGAGCTCAGCCGACTGGCTGATCGTTCGCGCGCAATCGAAGCCGAAGGCCGCACGCGCGAGCTGTATCGCGAACTGCGCGATGCCCCGCGGCCCGCGCTGTGGCGCGAACTGTGCGAGATCCTGCTCGCCAGCGGCCGCATCGCCCGCGCCGAGGAGTGCGCGCAGGAGTGGTTCAACGCGACCGGCGACGGCAACGCGCAACTGGCGCGTGGCCAGGCGCGCTGCGAGCGCTTTTTCAGCGACCGCCGGCGCGACGACGCAAAGCTGGCGCTCGAGTTGATCGAAGCCGGCGAGAAGCTCCTGGCGCGTGATCCGCGCCCGCTGCGGCTGAAGCTGGCCCTGTATTCGCGCGTCGGCGCGTGGACAGAAGCGCGCCGCACGGTAGGGCAGCTGCTCGAGCTCGAGCCCGGCGATTCCGCGCTCGAAGCCCGCTTCCGCTCGCTGTCAACGCTGGTCGATCGTGCGCCCACGCTGGATCAGGCGCTCCGCGACGTCGAAAAGAGCGGACGGCTCATCGATGAAGAATCCTCGGCGCAAGAAGGCCCGGCCTCCGCCGGCGAGATCCGGCCGGTGCTCAAGCGCTTGTGCAATGAGCCCGGTGTGCGCGGCGCGATCTACGTTCGCGGAGCGACGGCCTTGGTGCAGGGCCCGCGCGGAGCCACCGCCGAGCGCACCGCGCGCGCCGTACGCGAGGTCGTGCAGAAAAGCCGCACCGCAGCGCGTCGCCTCGGCCTCGGACAGGCCATAGAAGTCACGCTCGAAGGCGACTTCGGCCACCTGCAGCTGTGTCCCGGCGACCTCGGAGCGGCAGCCCTGTGGTCGGCGCGCCCGCCGACTGCGCGTATCCGTCAAGAGCTCGTCGAACTCACTGCCTTGACCGGCACTTCTCCCCAGGACACCGACGCTTGAAGCGCATCCTCGAACCCCTCGCCCAGATCCCCGGCGTGCGCATGGCCTTGCTGGTCGCGCACGACGGCGTACCCGTCGTGGTCAAGAACTCCGCCGACAACGCGGCCGACGGCCAGTTGGAAGCCACGCTCGCCGGGGAGACCGCCGAGTCGCTGTCGGCGCTTGCCGCCGGTTGGCTCAGCGAACTCGAGCGTTCGATCGGCCCGCTCTCGTGGGGCTCGCCGCAGCGCGTCGTGCTGCGCGCCGCCCGCGGCTCGCTGGTCATGACCCATGCCCCCGGCGCGCTGCTGCTGGTGATCGCCGATCAGCGCATGTCGCCCGACGAATTGCGCCTGCCGATGGAGGCCGCCGTCGTTCGCATGCAGCGCCTGCTGCGGCCCAAGCAAGAAGCCGACGGCTCGGGTCGGCCGGCGCCGATCGATGGCGCATTGCCTGCGCGCACTGATTTCAAAAGTCCGACGCCCTCACGTGTCGATACCGCTTCCTAGGCCTCTCTCCACCGCGTCTTCTGGAATCGCTTCATGGTCCAAATCAACTTCGCCCAAAAGCAAGTCAACGCCAAAGTCGTCTACTACGGCCCCGGCATGTCCGGCAAGACGACCAACCTCGAGATCGTGCACCAGCGCGCGCCCGAACCGAACAAGGGCGATCTGACCTCGATCTCGACCGATGGCGATCGCACCCTGTTCTTCGACTTCATGCCGCTCGATCTGGGCACGGTCGCGGGCATGCGCACGTGCTTTCAGATCTACACCGTCCCCGGTCAGGTCTACTACAACTCGACGCGAAAGCTCGTGTTGCAAGGCGTCGACGGCGTGGTCTTCGTCGCCGATTCCTCGGCGGCAATGAAGGATGAGAATCTGGAGTCGCTGCGCAACCTCGAAGAGAACCTGAACGAGTACGGCAAGAGCCTGGCAACGCTGCCGCACGTGATTCAGTTCAACAAGCGCGACCTGCCCGACGCGCTACCGGTCGACGAACTCAACGCGCTGTACAATCAGCACAGCGCGCCGTTCTTCGAGGCGATCGCGAAGTCTGGACAAGGCGTTTTCCCGACTCTCAAGGCGCTGGCTGCGAGCGTGCTCGAATCGATCCACCAGAACAGCTCGGGTGGCGCGCGCGCCGCAGCGACGCCGGGCGCACGTCCGCAAGCCGCCGCAAGCGCCCCCGCACCCGCACGTAACCCGGCAGCAGCGCTCCCGCGCGGCGCGCAGGAATCCGTTGCTGGGCAAATGCCGCAGCGGCAGATGGCCGGAGCTTCGACGACCGGGAATGCCAACGCCTACGCCGAAGCGAAGGGCAATCCGATGCAAGCGCCTGCGGCGGGGATGTCGCAGCGTCCGGCGATGTCTCCGCCTCCGCAAGGGATGCCGGCGCCCATCGGCCATGTCAATCCGCAGCAACCGGTC
>JAYUOR010000402.1:0-3698 GCA_043760765.1 Planctomycetota bacterium
GCCGATAGCGCGCACTCGACAGCGCCGTGGGAAATCATCTCGCCGCCGATTTTCGAAAAACGCGAGCGGCGGTCGGTCAGCGTCAAAAATCCTTCGCTGTCGAGTTTGCCGACGTCCTGCGTGTCGTACCAACCGTCGACGATCGCACGGCGCGTCGCCGCTTCGTCGCCAAGGTAACCGAGCATCACGCCGGGGCCGCGCACCCAGACATCGCCCTCGACACCGGAGGGAAGCGCCACACCGGTCTTGGGGTCGCGGATCTCGAGCTTGATCCCTTGCAGCGCGCGGCCGACGGAGCCTTCGCGCTGGCGCACGTCGCCATGGCGCTCGGGCAGATTTGCCGACACGACCGGCGACATCTCGGTGCAGCCGTAACCTTCGTAGAGCCGATTGCCGAAGCGCTCGAACCAGGCGTCGGCAAGTATCGGTTGCAGGCGCTGGGCGCCGACGACCGCGGCGCGCACGCTGGAAAATTGCTCGCGTTCAATACGCCGCATCCAGGCTTGATACAGCGCCGGTGTGGCGAGCAGTACGGTCGGCCGATGGGTCTGCGCAGCTTCGCCAATCGCGCGAACGTCGAGCGCGTTGTCGTGGAAAATGACCGACGCGCCGGCGAGCAGCGGAGTCCACAACGTCACGGTGTAGCCGAAACTATGGAAGAACGGCAGCACGCCGAGCAGCCGATCTCCGCGGCCGAAATCGAAGGCCTGCGCGACTGCGCGCGCATTGGAGAGCACGTTGGCGTGCGAGAGTTGGATCGCTTTCGCGCGCGCGGTGCTCCCGCTCGAGAACAAGAGCGTCGCGACGCGTGCCTGCGCCTCGACGGCGGCGGAAATGCGGCGCACGTCGGCGAGCGAAAGGTCGCAGACCGCGCGCGCGCGGCCGAGATCCTCGGTCGTGATCGCGGCGAGCAGGTCCTCGACGAAGAGCGCGCGCGATTCGAATAGCGCCGCGCCGCCAAGGACATCGAACGCCTTGCGCGATAGCAGCACATGCCGCAGCTTGGCCTGCTCCATCTGTTCGCGCAACGAAACCGGGCCGGCCAACGCGTTCAAGTTGACACTCGCGCGCCGCGTCATGGCCAGCGCCACGTTCACCATTCCGCCGAGCGTTCCCGGCGGTAGGACGATCCCGACGCGAGGTTCCTCGGCGAATGGCGCGAGCACGCGCTCGAGTGTTATCGCGAAGGCGAGCGACTTCGTCAGCAATTGCTTGTAGCTGTAGTCGGCGCCCGTCGAGTCGAGCAGCACCGTGTGATCGGGCAACTCGATCGCGCGCTCGAGGAACGCAAGGCCCAGGCCGCTGGTCCCAAGATCCGTCAGCAGGTTCTTCATGCTTGCGCGAAGCCGCGAAGCGGCGTTTCACACGCTACAGGATGCCGCGGCGCTGCCCACTGGGCAGCGCCGTTTCCCTGGTTCCTTCGATAGGCCCGGCGAATCGACCGGCGCTCAGTGCGCCGCGGGCCGGTACAGCTCGCCGCCACCGGCCGCGAATTCTTGGCTCTTGGCGGCCATGCCGACGGCGAGCGCAGCTTCAGCGTCCAGCTTTTGCTCGGCCGCGAACTTGCGCACGTCCTCGGTGATCTTCATCGAGCAGAACTGCGGCCCGCACATCGAACAGAAGTGCGCGGTCTTCGCGCCGTCCTGCGGCAAGGTCGCGTCGTGGTAGGCGCGCGCCGTCGGCGGATCGAGCCCGAGGTTGAACTGGTCCTCCCAACGGAACTCGAAGCGCGCGCGCGAAAGCGCGTCGTCGCGATCGCGCGCGCCGGCCTGCCCCTTGGCGAGATCGGCGGCGTGGGCCGCGATCTTGTAGGCGATCACACCCTGCTTGACGTCGTCCTTGTTCGGCAGCCCAAGGTGCTCCTTGGGCGTCACGTAGCAGAGCATCGCGCAGCCGTAACTGCCGATGATCGCCGCGCCGATGCCCGACGTGATGTGGTCGTATCCCGGCGCAATGTCGGTGACCAACGGCCCTAGCGTGTAGAACGGCGCTTCGTGGCAGACCTTGAGCTGCCGCTCCATGTTTTCGCGGATCAAGTGCATCGGCACGTGGCCCGGACCTTCGATCATGACCTGAACGTCGTGTTTCCAGGCGATTTGCGTCAGTTCGCCGAGCGTGTCGAGCTCGCCGAACTGCGCCGCGTCGTTGGCGTCCGCGTTGCAACCCGGCCGCAAGCCGTCGCCGAGCGAAAACGAGACGTCGTAGCGCTTCATCAATTCGCAGATGCGCTCGAACTCGGTGTACAGGAAATTCTCGCGGTGGTGCGCCAGACACCACTTGGCCATGATCGAGCCGCCGCGCGAAACGATGCCCGTGATGCGCTGCGCCGTCATCGGCACGTAGCGCAAGAGCACGCCGGCGTGGATCGTGAAGTAGTCGACGCCTTGTTGGGCCTGCTCTTCGAGTGTCTCGAGAAAAATCTCGATGTTGAGCTTCTCGATCTTGCCCTTGACCTTCTCGAGCGCCTGATAGATTGGCACGGTCCCGATCGGCACGGCCGAGTTGCGCACGATCCACTCGCGCGTCTCGTGGATCTGCTTGCCGGTCGAGAGGTCCATCACCGTGTCGGCGCCCCACAAAGTCGACCAGCGCAGCTTTTCGACTTCTTCGGCGATCGACGAAGCCACGGCGCTGTTGCCGATGTTGGCGTTGATCTTGACCTTGAAGTTGCGGCCGATCAGCATCGGCTCGAGTTCGAGGTGGCGCACGTTGGCCGGCAGGATCGCGCGGCCGCAGGCGATTTCGCTGCGCACGAATTCCGCACTGACGCCCTCCCTCAGGGCGGCATAGGCCATTTCTTCGGTGACGATCCCGCGGCGCGCGAAGTGCAGCTGCGAGAGATTTTTTTCGCCGCGCTCGAGTCGCGCCGCGACCCAGGGTTTGCGCAGGTGCGGCAAGCCTTTTTCGGGCGCGAATCCGGCCGGGCCGGAGGTGTCGTAGACATCCAGGGTTCCTGGCGCCCCGTCGAGGTGGATGCGGCGCGCCGGCACGGCCAGCTCGTGGCCGTTGTGCATCACGCGCCGGTAGATCTTGTGCGAACGCGGAAACTCCAGCGTCTCGCCGGCGGAGGAATCGGGGGCGCTCTTCGAAGGGGCCGTACTCATCGCGTGAACTTTCCTACGCCGGTGCAAACCGGATCAGGTTCGAGGGGTGCTTCTCAGGTGCCGGCGCTGCATGCGCCGACGCCGCCCCCAGTCACGACCGCGTGATTCCCGCCGATCCGTTCGGCGAGCCAGCGATCCGGAAAGCGACTTTACGTACTCACCCGGCGGGTGTCAAACGCGCGGCCTCGCGCGCTGCGCATTCGCACGTCAGCCTGGCCGCCAGGGCCTCGGAACCTCAAATCGCGGCGTGAGCGACGGGACGTCGACTAGAGGTCGTCGTCATCATCATCGTCGTCGTCGTCATCATCGTCATCATCATCGTCGTCATCGCCATCGTCGTCGTCGTCCTCCTCCGCGTCGTCCTTGTCATCCTAGTCGTCATCGTCATCGTCATCATCGTCGTCGAGGTCGGTGTCGAGATCGAAGTCGTAATCCCCCGTGGGCGCGTCAAGGGAGCTGGACTGTTCGACCGTGTCGAATTGATTCATGGCTTCGGAGAGGAGTTCTTCGCGGATCTGCATCGGGGCGTCCTTGGGAACAGCGCAGGGGCGGCGGGCAGTGTAGGCGTCGGAAAGCACGGGCGCGATCACGGGT
>JAYUOR010000403.1:0-3694 GCA_043760765.1 Planctomycetota bacterium
GGGCTGGCGGTTGCGCTTCCCGCGCTGGCACAGAGCCGTGGGGCGGCGTTGGCAGGCGACCCGCTGCGCGCGATCGCACGCTGGACGAACGACTATCGCCGGCTCGGGCCAACCCTCGACCCGCAGACCGATCGTTGCCTAGCGCCTGCCCTCGAGACACTTAGGAACAGGTTCGAGGCGCTTCGAGAAGACGAGAATCCGGCGTTGATCGCGCTCTGCGACCTCAGCTCGATCGCCTCCGGTAAGAGCGCGGAAGTCATCGCCAAGGGGCGGTATGTCGCCGACGGGCGCGAGTCCGCAATCCGCGAGGCCGCGCAGAAAGTGCTGCGCTCCGCGCTCGACGCACCCGCGGGCGAAGGCCGCGGCGAATGGCTCGCGAAGCAAGTGCTCGCAGGCGGCGCCGATCAGCCGATTCCCCGGCGCATTGCCGCGGGCGAGGCGCTGGATGGCCGACACTGGGATTCGACGCTGCTCGCGCTGTTCACGGCTGCCGCAGCGCCGGAGCGCGGACTGCGCGAGGCCGCTGTCGCAGCACTCTCGGGTTGGCGTTCGGACGCGGTCGATCGCTACCTCGCCCAACTGACCCTGCGCGCGCTGAACGAAGACGATTTCCTCTCGACCGACGCGTTGATCAGGCACTTCGAGTCGCGGGCGCTGGCGGCCGAGAATCCCGCGGCCAGCGCGGTTTCAGCAGCCCTGGCGAAGGCGGCAATTTCCTCGGATTGGCGCACGGCCGTGCGGCGCATCCCGCTCAGTCGCATCCTGCCTAACGAACTCGCGATGCCGAAGCTGGTCGAGGCCCTTTCGCTCTGGTCCGCCAGAGGGGCGGCTGGAGCACCTTCGCGCCGAGTCGAAGCGCTGCTCGTACAGGAACTCGAACGCCGCTCGGGCCTGCACCTTGGAATGTCCGCCGATCGGTGGGCCCGCTGGTGGATGGTCACGCGCACGAAGGATCAGAAGGCCGCCGGGCGAAACGAAGCCGGCGCGCCGCCGGAAGAACGGACCGAAGCCTCCTTTTTCGGCCTGCGCCCCTGGACGGACCGAGTTGTCTTCGTGATCGATCGATCCGGCTCGATGGCTGAGAGTTTCAGCACGGGGGGCTGGTCGCGCTACACCGAGGCGCTGCGGCAGCTCCGCCAGCTTCTGCTCGAGCTCGGCCCGCGGACCAAGTTCAATTTGATCCTCTTCTCCGACGAACCGCATACCTGGAGCTCCGAGCTGAAGTCCGCCAACACCTCGATGATCGACGCGGCCGTGCTCTGGGCGCGCAATGCACCACCGCAGGGCGGGACGTTCCTGCGCCCAGCGATCGCCCGGGCTCTGGAGATCGACCCGCGCGACGGTCGGCCCGACCTCGAGAAGCTCGAAGCCGACACCGTGATCGTGCTCTGCGACGGAGGCACGGCCGAGGGTGTCGGATGGGTGGCGCCGCTCCTGCGCGCGGTGCGCGAGCCGACCGGCGTCCAGTTCCACTGTGTCCAGATCGGCGGCAGCGGCGACGGAACCCTCGAAGCCTTGGCCAAGGAGTCGGGCGGCCGCTTCGTACACGTGGATACCTGACCCGTTCAATCGCTTGGAGCGGGCCCGCACGCCCGCTAGACTCTTTGCCCTCCACACCAAGGGGGTGCGAACTCCCGGTCAGGTTCCGGATCCCCCATCCTCGGCGTCTCGCCAGGTTCCGGTGCCCAGGCCGGATGCACGCGGGTCGAGGGCGCTGGCGCGCGCTCCGCCGGCGAGCAGGTCCGCAGTCCCACGAAGCTCCCCGACCGTCCCATGCTCAACGATTACGCACCGATCCTGATCCTGCTGGTCCTGATCGTCGGCTTCGCGGTCGTCAACATCGTCTTGTGCGACGTACTGGGCGGAAAACGCCGCAGCATCGCCAAGGGCGCGGCCTACGAGTGCGGCATGGAGCCCTTCGGCAGCGCGCGCATCCGGCTCTCGATCCACTTCTATCTGGTCGCAGTGCTTTTCATCCTCTTCGACGTGGAGTCGATCTTTCTCATTCCGTGGGCCGTGACCGCCCAGGAGTTCTATCGGCTCGGACTGGGCACGATCGTCTTCTTCGAAATCGCCTTGTTCGCAGTCGTGCTCGGTGTCGGCCTCGCCTTCGTCTGGCGCAAAGGAGGTCTTGATTGGGATCGCTGAAACCGGTTCAAGGCGTCGAGGATCTCGGCTTCCTCGCCACGCGCGCGGACTTCCTCATCAATTGGGGACGCAAGAATTCGTTGTGGCCCATGCCGCTGGGGCTTTCGTGCTGCGGCATCGAGCTCATGGCCATGATCGGACCGAAGTTCGACCTTGCGCGCTTTGGAGCGGAAGCGGCGCGCTTCTCGCCGCGCCAGTGCGATCTGTTGATCGTCGCGGGCACGCTGACTTGGAAGATGGCCACCGCGGTGCGCACCATCTATGACCAGATGCCCGATCCCAAGTGGGTCATCGCCATGGGCGTGTGCTCATCGTCGGGCGGGATGTACGACAGCTACGCGGTCGTGCAGGGCGTCGACTCGATTCTGCCCGTCGATGTGTATGTGCCGGGCTGCCCGCCGCGGCCCGATGCGGTGATCGACGCGATCATCAAGCTGCAGCAAAAAATTTCGCGCGAGGATCCGCTCGGCCGCGTGCTGCACGGTCTGGTTGAAAAATCGAACGACGCCGGCACGGGGAATTTGGTTTTCCAGCCCAACCAGGGCGTGCTCAAGACGATCGGCGACAAACACGCGCACGATCCTGAGTCGCGTCCCGCGGAGAAGTTGCCGTGAGCACGACCCGCGAACGAGTGAGTGCTGCGCTGGCCGAGATTCCGCATGAGTTCATTGCCACGCTCGACGGCCTGCCGACGCTGATTATCGATCGAGCGCACGTGCGCGCGACGATGGAGCGCTTGAAAGCGGCCGGCGGCTTCGAGGGCAACACGCTGGTGACGGCGATCGATCATTATCCGGCGACGCCGCGCTTCGAAGTCGTCTGGCAGTTCTTGTCCTACGCGCACAACGACCGCGTGCGCGTGCAGACGAAAATCGAAGAGAGCGCGGCTTCGGTGCCGACGATCACCGACCTGTGGCCGGGCACTTCGTTCTCCGAGCGCGAGTGCTTCGACATGTTCGGCATTCTTTTCGACGGTCATCCCGACCTGCGCCGGCTGTTGATGCCGCAGGGTTACGAGCACTTCCCGCTGCGCAAGGACTTCCCCCACCAGGGCATCGAGCCGGACAAGCTCTATCGCACCTGGGACCACGAGCGGCGCAAGGAATGGGAGAAGATCAAATGAGCACGACGCAAGTGTTCGAGTACTCGCGGACCATGCCGCCGTCGGATCACGACGATCCGATCCACGGCGAGTCGATGATGGTCAACATGGGGCCGCAACACCCGGCGACCCACGGCGTGTTGCGCTTGGTCGTGCGCCTCGACGGCGAGATGATGGAATTCATCGACGCCGACGTCGGTTACCTGCACCGCGGCAAGGAAAAAACTTGCGAGAGCCTGGGCTGGCACAAGTTCTTCCCGCACACCGATCGGCTCGACTACGTCCAGCCGTTGATGAACAACATCGCCTATGCGCTGGCCTGCGAAAAACTGGCCGGCCTCGCGGTGCCCGAGCGCGGTCAGGTCGTGCGCGTCTTGTTGATGGAAGTCTCGCGCATCGCCGCGCACCTGATCTACATCGGCACGACTTCGATCGACCTGGGCG
>JAYUOR010000404.1:0-3690 GCA_043760765.1 Planctomycetota bacterium
CGCAAATCGAAGACCGTGTGCAGCGCCACGGTCAGTTCGACCACACCCAGATTGGACCCTAGGTGCCCACCGGTGATCGGCACGGACTCCATCAGGAAGGCGCGCATCTCGGCGCAGAACTGAGGCAGCTGGGCGAGCGCGAGCCGCCGCAGGTCCATGGGATTATGGACCGACTCGAGCAGACGGCCGGCCTGGACACTCGGTTTGGGATTCGATGCGTCGTTCATGCCAAGGGGAGACTGGGTCGAGAAATGACGCCACAGGCGCAATCCTGACCTTCAGACCTGGATCGAATCCTATGCCGCCTAGGCAAGGGAAGCACGGCCCTGTCGACCGGCGCCGCGGAAACGCTCAAATCAGGTGCTGGCTTCACTTCCCCGAAACAGGCTCCGCGGGTGCCGGCAGGGGGACAAGAAACGAGCGCAGCGCGGCCAGAGCCAGGGCCTCGGTCGGATCGGCCTGGCCCGCCACGGGCTCGAAGCCCTCGACCTTGTTGATCAGCTTCCAGTTGGTCAAGTTCCTCGAGAGGGTGTCGATCACGGGCTGCGCGTCTCGTCCACCCAAGGCCTTGGCCAGGGTCGCCTTGTTGAAAATGGCATGGACCCGCAAGCCGGCCTTCGAGGCGCCGGCCACACGCGAACCCGCGAGTTGACTGATCACGATCCCGTCGACCAGCAGCACGCCGCGGTACGGACTCGACTTGGCCGTGGCGATGTTGAACGCGACCGTGGCTCCCATACCGTCGCCGGCGATGAACAGGCGTTCGGCGGCGAGCTTGTGGGTCTTCTGGAAATTCTCGAGCGCGTCGAGCACCGGCTTTTCGTCGTTTCGAAACGTCTTCGGATACGTGAGCGGCGAGCTGAACCAACTCATGCCCGCGGCGAGGTCCATGGGTTTTTGGGGGATCCGGCCCGAGGGGGCGAGCAGCGCGCAACCGAGTTCGTCGGCGACGTGTTTCCAGCGGCCGTCGAGCACGCTGTTCTTCGATTTGCCGATGTCGTGCAGCACGACGAGCAACGGCAACTCCGCCGCGCCTTCCAGCGCCTTGGGGATATAGACCGCCGGCGTCGCCATGAACTCGTCCAGCGGCTTGCGCAGCGTGCTCATCTTCTCGATGAATTTCGCCCAGCGCGGGTCGTCGTGCATCGTCGCCAAGTCCGTGTCGGTCTGACTGTAGGTGATGTTCGAGGCGCCGCTGGGATCGTACATGTTGCCGAAGCCATAGCCGGCGGCCTTGTCGAGCCACTCGAAAACCGTGTCCTTCTCGCCCTTCTTGGCATAGCCGCAGGCCACGTTGTAGGCGCTGATCGGATCTTCCGGCTCGAGTTCGAGGCACTTCTTGAAGGCGGCGATGCCTTCGTCGAGGCGCCCGGCAGTCAGCGCGGCGATGCCTGCGTCGAACGACTTCTGGTAGGCGCCGGCGTCCTGCGCAAGAGCCGGCACGCTTGAGAAGAGGAATGCGAACAGCAGCGACAAGAGCGAGCGCATGGTTTTCTCCTGTGGAGGACGGGGCTCGCATTGTGCCATGCGACAAGACTCCACGTCGCATCAAGGCTTGCGCTCTAGCGCCGGCGCAGCAACAGCCAATCGATCAGCTCGAAACCGAGGCTCGAGCCGGCCAGGCCCAGGCGCGTCGCGGCACGGCGCGATTCTTCCGCGCAGCGCTGAGCTTCAGCCCACGCGCCATCGAGTCCAAGCACCGCGACAATGGTCGGTTTCTCGTGGCGCGCGTCCTTGCCAGGCGTCTTGCCGAGTTCCGCCGCATCCCCGACGACATCGAGGATGTCGTCCACCACCTGGAAGAGTGAGCCGAGCGCCGCGCCAAAAGCGCGCGCACGTTCGCGGCGCGAGACATCGGCGCGCGCGGCGATCGCCCCTAGTTCCGCGGCGGCGGCGATCAACGCGCCGGTCTTGCCGCGCTGCATCTCGCGCACAGAATCGAGGCTCAGCTCAACGCCAGACAGCGTCATGTCGAGCACCTGACCGCCGACCATGCCACGCGCGCCCGCCGCGGCGGACAGCACGCGGATCCAATCCACGGCGCGAGCGTCTGGATCCGACGCCAGACACTCGAAGGCCGCGGTTTGAAGCGCATCCCCCGCCAGCAGCGCGAGAGCATCTCCGTACACACGGTGGCAACTCGGCCGGCCGCGGCGCAGATCGTCGTCGTCCATGCACGGCAGATCGTCGTGGGCAAGACTGTAGGCGTGGATCGCCTCGACCGCCGCCGCCGGCCGCTCGGCGTCCAGGTCCGCGCCACCGAGTTCCCGGCATACCAGGCGCACAAGCGCCGGGCGCATGCGCTTGCCTCCGCCGAGCAACGCGTACGCCATCACCTCGCGCAGCTTGGATTTCGGCTCCTCGGCGGCCAGCGCGAGAATATGGCGCTCGAGCGCGACTTCGGCCCACTGACGCGAGGACTCGAGCCAGTCGGCAAGGGCGGAAGATTGCGCCGGGCGTGAATCCACGTAGGCCGGGTCCGCGCGCTACTTCGCGCCCGCGCGAACGTCGGGGTCGTTCGGATAGGGCCGCGTGGTTCCGTCTTCGGCGGACAGCTCTTCGACCTGCTTCTGGAACGAGGTCAGGATGCCCTGACATCTCTTCACCAGCGCGACGCCTTCGCGGTACTTCTCCAGCGCGGGCTCCAGACCCAGCGTCTGCTGATCGAGCAGGGCCACGATGGCCTCGAGGGCGGCAAGGTTTTCGTCGAAGCTGGGTTCAGCTCCGTCGCCTGATTTCTGCGCAGTCCCTTTCATCGGCGGAAGTCTAACAAGCCGCCGAAAAAGTCCCTACTCCGTCCCGGGTGTGCTCCGCTCTCTCTGCGCCTCTGCGGTTGTTTCCGAAAGAAATGGCCGCAGAGCGCGGAATGGGGCCGCAGCCGAACTCAGCGCTTCCTGAGCACCCAGACCCCATCGCCCAGCGGAACAATCACGCCCTCGACTCCGCGGTTCTTGGCGACCGCGTCGTTGAATTCGCGCACGGCGGGCACTTCACGATCGGTGGGCGCGGCGTCGAGCAACTGCCCGAAGGCCAGGGCATTGTCGGCGAGGATCAAGCCGTCGGGCCTGACGATGCGCAGCGCCTGCTCCAGGTACTTGCCGTAGCTGCCTTTGTCGGCGTCGAGGAACATCGCATCGGCGGAGTTGTTCGCGAACAGCGGCAAGACATCCATGCCCGCGCCGCGGTGGAGCTTGATGCGCGCTGCGACATTGCTCTTCCCGATCCATTGCTTGGCGAAGGCGGCATGCTCCACGGAAATCTCGATCGTGTCCAGATGCCCATCGGACGGCAGGGCGCGCGCCATCGCAATCGCCGAATAACCCGCCAGCGTTCCGACTTCGATCACGCGTCGCGCGCCGATCAGTCGCAGCAGTACGGCCAGGAAATGCGCCTCTTCGTGCGCAATCCAGATCGGCGGAATCTTCGCGGCGATCGCCGCCTCGCGCAGCCGCGTCAGGTACGGGTCGTCCGGCGGAACGTGCTCGCGAATGTAGCGGTGGTGCGCGAGCGTGACAGGCGAAGCTTCGGCTGACATGTCGAGAGCATCGCTCAACAAGCCCTCGAGATCAAAGGCTCGCTCGCCCAACAGGTGCCTGGCACCGTACGGGCGAGCGCTAGCGCTGCAGCCAGGGCAGCACGAATGGCGATCCCCCACCGCGGCCGTCGTCGAAGCGTCCGTAGTAAAGATGC
>JAYUOR010000405.1:0-3680 GCA_043760765.1 Planctomycetota bacterium
CCGAACGGATGCCGTAGGACGAAAGAAATTCATTTTCATCGAGCAAATAGCGGAGCACCCGCTCCAGCCGTTCGCGCGACGGAATCGCCAGCAGCCGCAGCGTGCTCGAATTTTTTCCGTGCGTTTCCATGTAGGAAATGTGTTGCGCGAGGTCGCGGCGATTTTCCAGGAACCAGCGCATGCGTTTGGAAAAACTGGGAAAGCGTTCCAGCACCTCGGCATCCAGGATCTCGACCGCAAAAAGCGGAATGAGTCCCACCATCGAACGGATGCGCATGGCCTCTGATTCACCGCCACGCAGCAGCTTGTCGTAATAGAAGCCATCGCCTTCGTCCCACAGGCCGTCGCCGCCGAGGGTGTTCATGGCGTCGGCGATCTCGACGTAGTGCTCGAAGAATTTCGAGGCGATGTCCTCATACACCGGGTTGGTCTTCGCCAGTTCCAGGGCGATGGTCAGCATGCGCCCGGCGTAAAACGCCATCCACGCGGTGCCATCCGCCTGTTCCAGATGCGTGCCTGACGGCAGCGGCTGCGAACGATCGAACACGCCGATATTATCAAGACCAAGAAAACCGCCGGCGAAGAGGTGCTTGCCGCCAACGTCCTTGCGGTTGACCCACCAGGTGAAGTTGAGCAGCAGCTTCTGGAAACAACTCGCCAGGAAACGCCGGTCGCGGCCGGTCTTCTTGTAGACGCGCCACACGGCCCAGGCATGCACCGGCGGATTGACGTCGGAAAACGCCCATTCGTAGGCCGGAATCTGGCCGTTGGGATGCATGTACCACTCGCGCAGGAACAGCTCGAGCTGCGACTTCGCGAACTCCGGATCGAGGCGCGCGAAGGGAATCATGTGGAAGGCGAGATCCCAGGCCGCGTACCACGGATATTCCCACGTGTCCGGCATCGAGATCACGTCGCGGTTGTAGATGTGGCCCCAATCGCTGTTGCGGCCGCGCAGGCGCGACTTGGGCGGTACCGGATGCAGCGGATCGCCCTCGAGCCAGCGCGACTGCACGTAGTGATAAAACTGCTTGGACCAGGAGAGCCCCGCGTACGCCTGACGCGCGACGAGTTTTTCGTCGTCCGAAAAAACCTTGGGCAATTTCGCCGCGTAGTACTCGTTCGCGTCGCGCACGCGCGCATCGAAGGTGCGCTCGAAATCGGGCCCGAGTTCGCTGGGCACGATCTCGCGCCGCAAGCGCATGCGCAACCGCAACTCGACCGATTTTCCGGCCTCGATCTTCAGCGAATAACGCAGCGCCGCCTTGGTGCCCTCGCGCGCAGGATTCACGGCCTCGCGGCGTCCATGCACGATCAGTTCGTGGAAAGCGTCCTTGACGTACGGGCTCTTGTTCGGCGATTGGAAAAGGCGCTCGTTGTTGGTCTCGTTCTCCGTGAAGAGCAGCTCGGGCGCGCGGCCGTCGGAGAGCTTCGCGCCGCGAACGAAGACCTTGCCGAGCGCGTGGTGTTCGCCTTCGATCGAACCGTCCTTGCGCGCGCGCAGCACCGGCTTGGGACCGCTCTCTTCGTCCTCGCCGCCCCACGACCAGGTATTTCGGTACCAGACCTGCGGCAACACGTCGATCGATGCCGCCTGTGGTCCGCGATTGGAGATCGTGATGCGAATCAGGATGTCGTCGGGATCGGCATCGGCCTTTCCGTATTCGGCGAGCACGTCGAAGTAGCGCTCCTCGTCGAACACGCCGGTGTCGATCAATTCGTACTCAGGTTCGTGCCGGCCGCGCGTCGCATTGACAGCGATCAACTTGCGATACGGGTACTCGGCCTGCGGATACTTGTAGAGCGCCTTCAAGTACGAGTGGGTCGGCGTGGAGTCGAGGAAGTAATACAGCTCCTTGACGTCCTCGCCATGATTGCCCTGCGGTCCGGTCAGGCCGAACAGGCGCTCCTTGAGGATCGGGTCGCGGCCGTTCCAGAGCGCGAGTCCGAAGCACATGCGCGCCTGTCGATCACAGATGGCGAGCAGACCGTCCTCGCCCCAGCGATACGCGCGGCTACGCGCGTGGCTGTGCGGAAAGTAGTGCCAAGCCGATCCGTCGGCGGAGTAGTCCTCGCGCACCGTGCCCCACTGGCGTTCGGAAAGGTACGGCCCCCAGCGCTTCCAGTTGCGAACGCGCCGAGCGTCTTCGTCGAGGCGCTGATCCTCGGCCAACGGTCTGGTTTCGATCGGCATGGGTTCAAACTCGCGGCGGCGGGTGCCGGTTGCGAACGTCTGGGCAGGGCGGGAGGCTCAACATACTAGACTGCCGCCGCGTGACCACGCTACTCGACACCGCCACCAGCGACGCCCTGCGCATCACCTTTCAGGTCGCCCTCGGTGCGACACTCCTGGTGGCGTTGCCGGCGGTGTTCGTCGGCTACGCGCTCGCGCGCAAGAGCTTCTTCGGCAAGAGCGCGGTCGAGACGGTCGTTTCCCTGCCGCTCGTGCTGCCGCCCACTGCGATCGGATATCTGCTGCTCGCGTTGTTCGCCCGCGACGGCTGGCTTGGAGCGCGCGTGATCGGATTCGATCCCGGCATTTTGTTCAGTGCGCGCGGCGCGATTCTGGCCAGCGCGGTGGTCAGTTTCCCGTTGGTCGCCCGCAGCGCGCGCCTGGCTTTCGAACAGGCCGACCCGCGCTTGGAGCGCATGGCGCAGAGTCTTGGCTTCACTCCATGGCGCACCTTCGCGCGGGTTTCCCTGCCGCTCGCCCGGCGTGGACTGGTCGCGGCCCTCGTGCTCGGTTTCGCGCGCGCGCTGGGCGAGTTTGGCGCGACCGTGATCGTCGCGGGCAACATTCCCGGCCGCACGCAGACGCTTGCGTTGGCGATCTTCAACGACATCCAGCTGGGCGACGGGCGTCACGCCATGCAGCTGGTCGGATTGACCACCGTGCTCGCCTTCGCTCTGTTGTGGACCAGCGAACGCTGGCTCGCAACGCGCGGGAACGGGGAGGGTTCGTCGCGATGAGCGCCACGCTTTCGGTCTCGTTGCGCCTGCAACTCGCGGCATTTGCGTTGAACGTCGAGTTCGAGTCCAGCGCGCGCTGCCTGGGCATCTTCGGCCCCTCGGGCAGCGGCAAGACGAGTCTGTTGGAAGCGATCGCGGGCTGGCGCAAGGACGCGCGCGGACGCATCGTCGTCGCGGGTCGCACACTGCAGGACAGCGCCGGCGGGACGAATTTGGCCTTGCACGAGCGCGACATCGGCTACGTGCCGCAGGATGCGCTGCTCTTTCCGCACTGGAACGTCGAGGGCAATCTGCGCGCGCATTCGCGAACGACGCGCCGCGCCGCAGCGGCGGATTTCGAGCGCGCGGTCGAGGTGCTTGGAATCGCGCCGTTGCTCGCACGCAGCACCGACACCCTGTCGGGCGGCGAGCGCCAGCGTGTCGCGCTGGCCCGCGCGCTGATCTCGAACCCGGCCCTGTTCCTATTCGACGAACCGCTCGGCGGAGTCGATGTCGCCCTGCGCCGGCGCATCCTGCCCTGGCTGGTGAGGCTGCGCGATGCCGTCGATGTGCCGATCATTTTCGTTTCGCACGACCCGAGCGAAGTGCAGGTCCTGTGCGACGAGGTGATAGCCCTCGAGCGTGGAGCCGTGTGCGCGCGCGGAACTCCGGCGGCGACACTGCGCACTCTGTTCGCGCGCCACGAGCGCTTCGAAAACGTGCTCGAAGGC
>JAYUOR010000406.1:0-3675 GCA_043760765.1 Planctomycetota bacterium
CGTCACGGCGCGCGGCGGCATGACCAGCCACGCAGCACTCGTCGGCAGACAGATGGGCAAGGTCTGCGTCGTCGGAGCGGGCATGCTCGAGATCGATTCACGCAAATGCACGCTGTGCTCAGGCGGCCGCAAATTGCGCGAGGGCGACTGGATCAGTCTCGACGGAAATTCCGGCGACGTGTTCGAAGGTCGGCTCAACACGCAACCGTCGGCGATCATGGCAGTATTGATCGGTCCGAAGAGCGCGCGGAAGAATGGCGGCGAGAGTTGGCGTGCCTACGAGCGTCTGATGACTTGGGCCGACGAAGTGCGCCGCCTGCGCGTGCGCGCCAACGCCGACCAACCCGATCAATGCCGCATGGCGCTGGCACTTGGCGCGGAAGGCATCGGCCTGTGCCGCACGGAACACATGTTCTTCGGCGAGCAGAAAATCGATTGCGTGCGCGCGATGATCCTGGCGGAGACGACCGGCGATCGCGCGGCGGCCCTCGCGCGGCTCCTGCCGCTGCAGCGCTCCGACTTCGAAGGCATCCTCGAGGAGATGGCGGGCTTTCCGGTGACGATCCGCACGCTCGATCCGCCTTTGCACGAGTTCCTGCCGCACACCGAACCGGAGCAGCGCGCGCTCGCGAAACAACTAGGCCACTCCTTCGCGCACGTGCGCGCGCGCGTGGCGAGTCTTGCCGAACAGAATCCGATGCTCGGCCACCGCGGCTGTCGGCTGGGCATTTCTTATCCCGAGATCACGGCGATGCAGGCGCGCGCGATTTTCGAGGCGGCGCTTTCCGTGCGCGCGAAGACGCGCCGCACGCCGAAGATCGAAATCATGATCCCGCTGGTCGGCACGCTGCGCGAATTCGAATTGCAGGCACAGATCGTCCGCAGCACGGCCGCCTTGGTCTTCCGTGAACGCAAGGCGCGCCTGCCCTTCCAGGTCGGCACGATGATCGAATTGCCGCGCGCCGCGCTGCTCGCCGGAGACATCGCGCGCGGCGCAGAGTTCTTCTCCTTCGGCACCAACGACCTGACGCAGACGACGCTGGGAATCTCGCGCGACGACGCGGGCTTCATCCCGATGTACGTCGAACAGGAGATCTGGGAGCGCGACCCCTTTCAGTCCATCGACGTCGCCGGAGTCGGCCGCTTGATGCATCTGGCCACAACCGAAGGTCGCGGCACACGCTCCGACCTGAAGCTCGGCATCTGCGGCGAACACGGCGGCGATCCGCGCTCGATCCAGTTCTGCGAGAAACTGAACTTGGACTATGTCTCGTGCTCGCCGCTGCGGATCCCGATTGCGCGCCTCGCGGCAGCGCAAGCGGCGCTGTAGCGTCGGCACGGAGCTTGATCGTCGCCGGTACGCTGCCGGGCACCCTCAACGATTCGAGTACGAATCGATGAAGGAGCCAGGCGTCTACAGGTCCAACTTGTCGGCCTGCAAGCCGTCGATCATGCGCAACACCAGACGCGTGACGCGGCGAATCTTGTCGCAGTCGATCTTTTCCGGATCGTCTGTCGACTGGTGGTAGTCCTCGTGCACGTCCGAGAAGAGGAACGTCACGGGAATCTTCAGGTAGGTGGCGAAGTTGACCTGGTCGGAGCGCTGCCAGTACTGATCGGCGCTGCCCAACGTGGGGAAGCCTTCTTCGGCGCTCAGCGACTCGGCGAGCCGCACCAAGCCGTTGTAGTCGCTCTTGCGCGCCTTGGTCGGCGTGATCAAGAGCATGTCCGGCGCGTTGCGGCCGATCATGTCGATGTTGATGTCGCACACGGCGCGATGACCCTCGGGCAGCGACGGAGCCATGCACCAAGCCTTGGATCCAAACAGGCCCTTCTCTTCACCCGAGACCCACATCAGAAGCACCGATCGGCGCATCGGCCCGTTGATGGTCAACGCTTCGGCGAGTTGCAGGAGCCCGGTGGTTCCCGATCCATTGTCGTCCGCCCCGTTGAAAACGACGCCCGCGGCGTCCGTGCCGACGTGGTCGTAGTGCGCGCTGATGATGATCACTTCTTTCGAGAGCACGGGGTCCGCGCCCGGCCAGAAGCCACACACGTTCTCGACGTCGACCATGCCGTCGACGCCGTTTTCCTTGCGCGTGTCGGTGAAGACCACGCCCAGATCCGTGCCCACCGCGGGGCGCGCGTTGGCAGGGTCGGCGGGACCCGCCAACAACAAAATCTGCGCCATGGCCGGGCCGGAGACGATCAAGTACGGAAAAAGCTCGCGCTCTTCGGCGCGGTTCCCGGGAAATTGCACGCCCGGACGCTTGGCTCCCGACAGGTACTCTTTGATGCGGCTGGCCGTCTTCTCGTCGCTGGCCTTGGAGCCGGGCCCGAGCAGGATGCCAACCGCGCCGGCCTTCTTGACCGCGCCGCGCCGATCAGATGTCCGCAAGCCGTTGTCTTCGCACAACGCCCACTTGCCGGCGAGGTCGAGCGTGGCGAGCTTGGCTTCGTCGACATCGCCGCAGTAGACGACATTGCCCGCTGTCGTCGCGGTCGTGATGCCGGAGGAATGGAACGCGTACTCGCTGCCGAAGCTGAATTCGATCGACTTGCCGGCCTTGACCGCCTGGGCACTCGTCCCGGCGAGGTTGAGCTCGCGGCGTACCAGCTTGTACTTGTACAAGTACCCGTCCGGCGTTCCCGGCGACAATCCCAGACGCTGCAGTCGCGCACGGATGAAGCGCGCCGCGATGCGCTGACCGTTGCTCGGCGTGTCGCGTCCGCCCATCTCGTCGCTGGCGATGAAGAAGATGTCCGACTTGATGTTGTCAGCGTGGATCGAATCGAGGGCCACGGCGAGGCCGGCTCCGCGAGGAGCCTGCGGGAAACTCGGGATCGTCAACACGCCAAGGGCAATGACGGACGGAAGCAAACGACGGAGTGCTTGGATCATGGTCGGTGTGCGGCGCTGCGAAGGGACGTAGAAGCCCGCGACCTTGGCTCTGGCCGCGAATAGGTCCGCCTAAGATACGCCGATCGAGCACGAGCCGGACGATGCAGGTCCAGTGGCGTGTTCGAACTGTGTTCGCGGTTGCTGGATTCGCCACTCCAAGCCCGTCAAGCCGCCCGGTCGGGCAGGGTCTACCCGCGAGTTCTCGACCGCAGGTAGAGCAGCGTCGAGGCTTGCACACGTTCGACCATGGCCGTGACGTCACCCGCCGACTCGAGACTGCGCAAGTCCTCGAGATTGGCCGCACACCAAGGACAGCGCATCTCTTCGACGTGAAAGCGCAGGTACTCGGCGGGCCCGGACTCCAGCGAGCCGACGAGCGAGCGCGCCAGCCAATGCCGCGCCGGGCAGGAGACGCGCGCCTCGCGCCAGGCGGTTTCGATCGACATGTCCAGGCTGGCTTCGCCCGATTGTGCGCCGGCGGCGATCGCTTCGAGCAGGCTGCCCGACGCGTCGCCTGCAATCGCGAGTTCGCGCAGCCGAGAGACGGCACGAAACTTGATTCCCGCGACCGAGGTCTCGTCGCGCAAACCGAAGCGCTCCCAGGTGTCCTTGTTGCGCCAACCGCCGTGCAGCAGGGCCTCGATCACCATCAGGCGCTTGAACTCACCCTCGGCCCAGGTCTCCTGCACCCAGGCGCGCAGAATCTCGACCAGCAATCCGTGCGCGCGCGCTTCGAGGTCACGGCCGCGCACCACGCGACTGGGCGTCTCGTC